>JBKJOC010000135.1:0-3532 GCA_046595725.1 Candidatus Eiseniibacteriota bacterium | reverse complement strand
CGGACGCAGTGCGCCTGATCCGGCGCGGGAAACTGCGCCAGTGGTCGTTCGCCTCGTCCTCGCCCCAGCGCCTTTGCGAGTACGAGGCGAACGACCACTGGCGCAGTTTGCCGCGCCGGATCAGGCGCACTGCGTCCGCGCGCCAACGCGCCTGCTCCGCGAAGCCGGCGTTCTCGGGGATCGGCAGAAGATTGACGTACACCGGATGCGCGAGGTCGGCATCGGCGAAAGCCGCCGCGACCTCGGCGACCTGGTCGAACAGCGCGGGTTTGGGCTCGTCCGCCAGGAAGTAGCCCGCGAGCGAGCGATGTCCGCGATAAGTCGCGACCACTTCACGCACGCGATCGCGCCAGCCCGGGCGGGTCGCCTCGTCGGGGTGGACCGCATCGTCGCGCGCCATCAGCTTCGGCGCCCCCAGCGAGTCGAGAAGCGCGAGCGTTGCGACGTTGAGCCCACGATCGTTCGGGTCCTCGAGCGGGCGCATCGCGACGTCGAGTCCGGCGTCCGCGAATTGGCGCCAGGCCTCGGGATCAGTCGTCGATGTCGGGGGGCTGCACCAGGCGCCGATCCAAAAGAACGGAGTCGAGTCACCACCAGATCTGAAAGGGATGATCGTCGGCCGCGCCGGCCGCGCCGGCCGCTCCCTTGGCGGACTGACGGCCAGCGCCAACCCGAGCCCGCACAGAAGCGCGAGCCCGGCGCCGCGCCTAATCGCGCTTCCCAAGATCCGTCCCCGTGTCCTCGATGTCGCCGGCCAGCAGCGCCTGACCGCGCCTGACCGCGCCCTTGCCAAACTTGCCCTCGAGCGCGTCGAGTGCCTTCTGGAAGCGCTGGTCCGCGGCGCGCACGGGCTCCTCAGCATCGTCGAACAGCGAGAGCGTCTGCGCCGCGGCCTCGCTCAGCCCCGAAACGCCCACGCCGATGAGCCGCAAGGGGCGCTCGAGCGGGTCGGCCTCGAGCAGGGCCCGCGCGGCATGATAGAGCGCGTCGCCGTCGTCGGTGGGGGCGCCCAGCGTCTTCCGTCGCGTGCGGGTGGCGAACGTGTCGTCGCGCAGCTTGAGCTGGACAGTGCGCCCGAGCAAGCCTTCGCGCCGCATGCGCGCCGCAACTGTGCGCGCCTGGTCGGCAACGAGGCCAAGCAGCCGCGCGCGGTCGGCGATGTCGGTGGCAAACGTCATCTCGCTCGAGATCGACTTGGTGGCCTGGTCGGGCACGACCGGCCGATCGTCCTTGCCGAGGGCAAGCTCGCGCAGCACGAGGCCGTGCTCTCCGAGCTGGGTCCTCGCCCAGGCGGCGTCGCGGGCGGCGAGGTCGCCGATCGTCCGGATTCCAAGGGCGTGCATGCGGGGCGCGGTCCTGGCGCCGACCCCCCACAGCCGCTCGATCGGCAGGGGGTTGAGAAAGGCCGTCAACCCTTGAGGCTCGACCACGATCAAACCATCAGGCTTGCCATGGTCGGAGGCGAGCTTGGCGACGAACTTCGAGGGCGCGATGCCGACCGAGGCGACCAGGCGGACCGCTTCCCTGATGGCGTCCTTGATGCGGCGTCCGAGTTCCCTTGGCTGGCCGAAGTGGGCTTCGATCCCGGTCACGTCGAGGAAGCCCTCGTCGAGCGAGAGGGTCTCGACCAGGGGCGAGAAGCTCTCGAGCACCAGGAAGATGCGGCGCGAGTCCTCGGCGTACTTCGCGGGGTCGCCCGGCAGCCGCACGAGGTCGGGGCAGAGTCGCACCGCCCGCGCCATGGGCATCGCGGAGTGGATTCCGAACTTGCGGGCTTCGTAGGAAGCCGCGGCGACGACGCCCCGCTGGTCCGGCGCGCCGCCCACGACGACGGGCTTGCCGGCGAGCGAGGGATCGTCCCTGATCTCGACCGAGGCGTAGAACGCGTCCATGTCGACGTGGGCGATGCGGCGCGGGGAGGCGGGTGCGCTCATGGCGCGCGAAGCGTAGCACAGGGGCCTCTCCATCCTGGAAAGGTGTGGCGTTCGCGACACACTCAGCAAACGATCGCCGAGGCCGGTCCCGGTCAAGTCGCGTTCCGGCGCGGAGAAAGGACGGCGGCCCCGAATCGGCACGGGCCGTGCAAGCCAAGGCTTCATGATCTCGGGTGAATCCCGACCCCTTGCAAGGAGATTCCAGATGAGACAGTCGGTCACGACCTTGTTGCTGTTTCTTGCCGGCGCCGGCGCTGCCGTCAGCCCGGGCATGGCCCAGACGTGCGCGGCTCCGCCGACCGAAGGCGCGGAGCAGGCCGCCTGGACCCGCTCGGATGTGCGGCGCTACTACCCGCGGGAGCGCCATCGCCGCAGCTATGACCGGCGCGACCGCTCGCCCGATGGCTGGATGCAGATCCGCGGCGGCTTCTACGACTCTGATGGCGTGGGGGACAACGACTGGACGGTCGGCTTCAAGCTTTCCGGCCGCGTCGTCCCTTCGCTCCATGCCGGCATCGCCGCGGACCTTCACCGCCGTTCCGATGCCCAGCGCACGATCACGTCGCAGTACGTCGACGGGGCGGGCAACACCGTGACCACGACGAGCACGAGCCAGCAGGCCGAATCGAATCTCGTGCCCCTCATGGCCTCACTCGAGTTTCACCTTCCGACGCCGGGTCTCGATCCCTACTTCGGGGCGGCCGGCGGCTGGGAGTTCCTGAATGTGCGGGTGCGCGACTTCACGACCGGCTTCGAGGACGAGGCCGATTACAATGGGCCGGGCTACCAGCTCTTCGCCGGCCTCGGCATCCCGCTCGGACGGCGCGCGAAGTTGACGGGCGAGGCCTACTGGAACGGCGCGACGCTCAAGCGCGATGTCTACGATCCGTCGAGCGGTTTCCTCGTCCAGGAGCGGGTCAAGGTCGACGGCGCCGGCGGGCGCGCAGGGCTTTCGTTCGCGTTCTAAGGTTCAGTGCTGGCTGAAGCAGCCGGCGGCGTCTCTCCTCTGGAGGGCGCCGTTCGGCATTTCAGCCGCGCACAGAGCGGTCCGTGCACGTTGTCGCCGCTCCTGCTATGATTGTCGGCAAGCAAAGAAGCCAAGGATGACTGGACTCGTGGCGCAGTCTTGCGGAGGACTGGCCCGGGAGTGACCCCGCTACCGCCGCGGGGTTTTGCGTATCCGGTCCGCAGGTAGGGGGTCCGTTGCCGTACACGAAGGAAGAAGAGCAGCGCCGGCGCGCCGAAATCGAGCCGCCCGTCGAACGCACGGTGGAAGATGCCGTGTTGTCGTACCACCCGGTGCGCACGTTCGAGACGCGCGAAGTCCCCGAGTCCCAGTTGCTGAAGATCCTGTCGCTCGCCCAGCGTTCGCCGTCGGAGTGGGGCGTCCAGCCCTGGCGCTGGCTGATCCTTCGCAAGCGGGACCAGCGCGAGAAGATCTTCGGTTGCACGACGGGGTCGCCCGCGATCCTGTCGGCGCCGGTGGTGATCGTCGCCTGCGCGAACATGAACGAGTGGATCGAGGCCAAGACCACATTCCAGGGTCGCGTCGAGGCGGGCCGCATGACCCAGGACGAATTCGACGAGGCGGTCATGGA
>JBKJOC010000510.1:0-6102 GCA_046595725.1 Candidatus Eiseniibacteriota bacterium | reverse complement strand
GATCGAGAAGACGGTCAACGAGGGGAAGGCGATGGCGCTCAACGACGCGATCCCGTGCCTGCGCGGCGAGATCGTGCTCGTGATGGACGCCGACGCCTGCCCCGATCCGCAGATCCTGCGGTGGATGGTCCCCCACTTCCAGTCGGCGCGCGTGGCCGGCGTCACCGGCAACCCACGCGTGGCCAATCGCCAGAGCTTCCTGTCGCAGCTGCAGGTGGTCGAGTTCACCTCGATCGTCAGCGTGCTGCGTCGGGCGCAGCGCGTGTGGGGCCGCCTGCTCACGATGTCCGGCGTGGTCGGCGCATTCCGCAAGTCGGCGCTGCTCGACGTCGGGCTGTACAGTCCCGAGATGGCGACGGAGGACATCGACCTGACGTGGAAGCTCCAGCGTGCGTTCTATGACGTCCGCTACGAGCCGAACGCCATGGTCTGGATGTCGGTGCCGCGCAGCCTCGGCGGCCTGTGGAACCAGCGCACGCGCTGGGCCAGGGGCCTTGCCCAGGTCCTTCGCCGGCACGCCGACGTGATGTTCAAGTGGCGCACCCGCCGCATGTGGCCGGTCTATATCGAGTCCGTGCTGTCGATCCTGTGGGCCTACGCCTTCGTGCTCCTGACGCTGTTCTGGATCGTTTCCTACTCGATCGGAGTGCCCCCGGTCGGCGCCTCGCCCATCCCGAACTGGTGGGGCATGATGATCGGCACACTGTGCCTGGTCCAGCTGCTGGTCGGCGTCGTCCTCGACTCGCGCTACGATCGCACCGTGCTGTCCGCCTACCCGTTCGCCGTTGCGTATCCGATCGTCTACTGGATGCTGATGTCGTTCATCACCGCGGTCTCGACGCCGGCGGGTCTGCTGAGGCGCGTCCGCTCCGGACAGCTGACCCAGTGGAGAACAGCCCGATGACGCGGAGCCTGGTGTTCCTGGCGTTGGCCGCGCTCCTGCTTTGGGCGCCCGTCCCGAACGCCTCTGCACAGTCTTCCGAATCCTGGGCGCACGCGCGGCAGCTCGCCGACGATGGCCGGTACGCCGAGTCGCTGGCCGCGATCCGAGCGGCGCTGGCGGCGAATGCGGACGACACGGGGCTCCTGTGGCTCGAGGCCGGCGTCACCGGCCAGGCCGGCCGCCACGGCGAGGCCCTGCGTCTCTATGACGCGCTCATCGCCCTGCATCCGGACATGGCGGACGACGTCGCGGCCGATCGGGCGCAAGTCCTCAACTGGAGCGGCCGGCATCGCGAGGCTGCGCGCATCTATAGGGCTGTCCTTGCTGACGATGCAACCAATGCCGATGCGGCAGAGGGCCTGGCGTTCGCCGAGTATTGGGCGGGGCGCAACGATCTCGCGCGCCAGGCGCTCGGCGGCATCTCCGATCACAGCGATGCCGAGATCGAGGCCCTGAGGCGCATGCTGGATGAGGAGCGCCGCCCGTCCGTGCTCATGAATTACAACTCCTCGCATGACAGTGACGACCTCGACGTGCGCACCTGGGAAGTGGCGTACCGACATCCCGTGGCCATGCGTGACGCGCTCTTCCTGACGTTTCGCGCCGACCGCGTTGAGGACGCCCTGGCAGGTTATGACCTGAAGCGCGGCGGTATCGGTCATGAGCGCGTCTGGTCTTACACGTGGCAGACGCACGCTTATGCCAGCGTCGTGCTCCATGGCGTCCCCATCCATCCCGTGCTGCTCGACGGCTGGGTGACGTACCGGCCGTCGGACAACCTGCGTTTCGACCTGGGCCTCGCTCGCGAGCAGGTGCTGACGCGCCAGTCCCTCGATCTTGGCATCACCTACTGGTCGCCGGCGCTGAGCGCGGAGTGGCAGATGACGCCGCGCTGGATCGCCCGCGCGGCGCACCGCGAGAACTTTTATTCCGACGACAATCGCACGTGGCTCACGAACGGCAGCCTGCGCTACCGCGTGCTCGCGATGCGGGAGCTCAAGCTCGATCTAGGCGCCGACGGCTCGCACCTCGCCTCGGAGAACGACCTCGCGAACGGTTACTACGACCCGGCGAGCTATGTCGAATTCGGCGGCGGGAGCGAGCTGACGTGGGAGCCGAAGCCGCGGTGGCAACTCGAGCTGGCGGGACGGCTCGGCAGCCAGAAGGAAGCCGACGGTCTGGCAGAGATGTACTACGGCGCGAACGGTCGGCTCGAAGTGCCGCTCTCCGGACGCTTCCTGCTGGGCCTCGAAGCCGGCACTTCGGACTCGAATCTCTCGTCCGCGTCCGGCTACCGCCGCACTTCCTGGGGAGTCTCCCTCAACACCGGATTCTGATCGACGCGTAGCAGGTTGGCGGGAATCTCTCCCCCCTCGGGGGCGACGCGGGCGATGCCGACGTGCCGCACGCCGGCCCGCTCGGCGCTCTGGATCCGGCGCTTGAGCGTGCTCCCGTCGAGCCAGCGGCCGGTCGCGGGATCGAACGCGTGGAAGCGCAACAGGAGCGGCACCTTGTCCGCCTCCCCACCTGCCGCGGCCGCCTGCCGGCCCAGGTCTTCGGTTCCGGCGGAGATCACCACCAGGTCGTCCCTTCGAAGACCCTCGCGCACGTCCTGCGCAAAGTCGGGATCGACGCCCGGCTTCAAGAGCACCCCCGGATACAGCACCCTCCCGAAGCGGCACTGCGGACGCCACGCGCGCACGCCGGACTTGATCTCCTCGAGCATCCCCCGGATTGCATCGCGCTTCACTGCCGGATCCTTGCTCCCGTTCCCGACCAGCGCCTCGCCGAGACGCATGTAGGCGTCGTCGTCGAACAGCACGCCGCGGATCGGCAGGTAGACCGCGAGGTCGCTGTAGAAGTCCACCGCCGCGCGCCGCGCCGAGGCGATGTCCGGCGAGAGCCGGTAGTACCAGGATCCCGCGGTTCGTCCCGTCGGATCGACGCGTGACGCGACCCGCCACTCGGGATGAAGCTCCCACGCCCACGGCAGGTTCATCGACGGCACGCGGATCCAGATCCGCAGCTCCTGGCGCGCCAGGCGATGGGAGACCATCGACCACAGGTCGGCGCGCACCGGAACCTGGTGGTTCATGAAGTAGGCCTCTGTGAAGAAGCCGTCGCCCGCGGGATCGGGCAGTCCCTGCAGGAACACGTCAGTCGCCCCGAGCGCGAGCAGTCGCTCGATCACGCGCTCGACCCGCTTGTCGACAACCTCGGGATCGGGGTCCTGGATGTCGTCCAGGTCCACCTGTGCAGCGCGCACGGTGCGGCGCGGCACCGCCAGCCACGACAGGTCAGAAGCCCCGACGGGAATCTCGCGATACACCATGACGCGCGGCAGGTAGCCGGTGGCCAACGACTCGGGCGAGACCGCCGTGCCCTCGAGGCCGAGCGTGCTGGTGAATCCCTGCTCGCCCGCCAAGCGCCGTGACGTCGTGTTCCACTCGCCGTAGGGCCAGGCGAGGACGGACACGGTGTGGCCCAGCTTCTCCTTGAGCCGGTCCTGCGAGTCCTTCAGGTCCTGGCCCACGCGCGCTTCGTACTCATTGCGGGTCTCGTAGCGGCGCTCGCTCTGGACATACTCTCGCGTGGTGATCGCGGGCTCGGTGTCCTCGTACGGGTTCGAGGTCAGGAAGCGATGCTGGTCGTGGCTGTGGGAGGCGATCTCGGCCTGGCCGCTGCGATCGAGTGCGCGGATCTCCTCCCACGTCAGGAGCGGCGGCACGTCGTCGGGCGGATGGTCGACCCACGACGTCACGATCGAGAGCGTCGCCTTGACCTTTTCGGCGCGCAGGATGGGCAGGGCCAGGTCGACGAAACTGCGATAACCATCGTCGAACGTGACCACCATCGTCCGCGCGGGCAGGCGCCCCGGCGTCCGGCGATTCTTGAGCACGGTCGAGAGCGGGACGAACGTCCACCCGTTCGCCTTCGCCCGCCGCAGGTGGTCGCGCAGCGAGTCGGGATGGATGGTGTAGCTCGAGAGCGTGGTGTCGGCCGAGATGTCGTGGTAGCAGAGGACGGCGATTCTCGGCGGCGTGCGCGGAGCCGCGTGCACGCTGGCCGCGACCAGGAGGCTCGCGACAATCGCTGAGGAAAAGACTCTCGTCACCTGGATCCCATGACCTTGAGACAAGGCGATCGTAGGCCGCGTGTCAAGGGGCGGCGATTGACAGGCGCATGGCAAACTCGTCAGACTGCTCGTCATGATCATTCCCCCCCTGGCCCGCCGGAGCGCCGGCGGCGCGATCCTCGCCGCGCTCTTCGCCCTCACGGCGCAGGCCCAGCCCGCGCCGCCCAATCCGCTCGAATTCGTCGCCCTCGTTCCGGGCAACGCGCTCGTCCGTTTCGAGGCCGAGACGCCGGGCACCGTGCGCAAGATCCAGGTCACCGGCATCAAGGGCGAGCTGCGCGGAATCGACGTGCGCCCCGCGAAGGGTCGCCTCTATGGCATCACCGCCACCTACGACCTGTACGCGATCGATCCCTCGAGCGGGAAGGCCACGCGCGTGAGCACGCTCACCGCGCCGTTCGACGGTGGCGACTTCGCGGGCATGGACTTCAACCCGCAGTCCGACCGCCTGCGCCTGGTCGGGATCACCGGCGTGAACCTGCGCGTCCACACCGATCTTGGTGCGGCGGCGGTCGACGGTCCCCTGACCTACATGCCCGGCGACCGCAATCGTGGCAAGCGCCCCAAGATCGTCGCTGCCGCCTACACGCGATCGCTGCCGAGCACACCCACGACCCGGCTGTTCAACCTCGATGCCGGGCTGGATGTCCTGACGATTCAGGACCCGCCCAACAACGGCGGGCTTCGCACCGTCGGGCCGCTGGGCGTCGACTTCGGTCCGGAATCGGGCTTCGACATCGTGTCGGGGCCCGGAGAGGCGGAAACCGCGTGGGCGGCAACCGGCTCCAAGCTCTATCGGGTGGACCTCAAGACCGGCGCCGCGACGGCGGCCGGCACGATCGGGGACGGAACCGTCCGGATTCTCGGGCTTTCTGCGCTGCTCCCGGTCCCGGCGGCCCGATCCCGCCGCTGAGGCGGCTCAATCTGCTGTGGGCTCTCGTACGTATCATGGTTGAGCGCGTCTGCGGGACGGACGACCGGTGAAAAGCCAGGAATCGATCATGCCCCCGACGCCCGGAACGTTGGATCCTTCCACAGGGGCGAGCGATGCCGAACTCTGCCGCGACCTGGCGGAGCAGGGCGCGCGCGCACTGGGCCCGATCTATGACCGGTACGCGGGGCAGGTCCTGGGGCTGGCCCGGGCGATCTTGAGGGACAGCGACGAGGCCCAGGATGTCGTGCAGGAGGTCTTCCTGGTGTTCCAGCGGCGGGGGCGTTTCGACCCGGGCCGCGGATCCCTGGTGGCATACCTGATCACGATGACACGCTCCCTGGCGATCGACCGGATGCGGTCGAAGAAGCGCCGCGCGACCTTCGTGGAAGAGCTGGCCCGCGACGCGCCCAAGGACATCGATCCGGTCACGCCGCTCGACCGGCTGCTGGAGAACGACGATGCCGTGCGGGTGCGCGCCGCGATGGCCGCCCTGCCCGAAAAACATCGTGTGGTGCTGGAGATGGCGTATTACAAGGGCATGAGCCAGACCGAGATCGCGACCGCGTTGGCCGCACCGCTCGGAACAGTCAAGACCTGGTCGCGCATGGGAATCTTGAGTCTCCGTGATTCGTTGCGGAGCGTGATGGGACAGGACGGATGAGCCCGAACCAAGACATCGCGCCGCAGGAGGACAACGTGGTCGGTTACGTGCTGGGAGAATTGTCCGGTCGCGAGCTCGACGAGTTCGAACGCGCGCTCGCTCTTTATCCCCGCCTCGTCGCCGAGGTCGAGGATGCGAGGCAAGTCTTCGCCCTCCTGCCCGCCGCGACCGCGGTCGCCCCCCCGCCGGCGTTGCGCGAACGCGTCCTCGCCGCCGCGCTGGCCGAAGAGGCTGCCCTAGCGTCCGCTTCGGCGAAGCCGCGCGCACGCATGTTCCCGCGGTCGCGCCAAGGCTGGATTCCGCTGACGCTTGCCGCCGCCGCCGCGGTCGCGGTCTTCGTGCTGGGCACGGAGAACGGGCGATTGCGCCGCGACCTGGCGGTCCAGGGCGAGGTGAACTCGCTCCTGCAGCAGCCCAATGTCGTCCAG
>JBKJOC010000505.1:0-6974 GCA_046595725.1 Candidatus Eiseniibacteriota bacterium | reverse complement strand
CGGCCAGCACCAGCACAGCCAGGAGCACGATTCCGAACATTCCTGTTTCCTCCTTCGGGCGTTTCACGCGCGGGCCGTGATCCCGCCCCGGGAGGGGTGGGTGGCCCGCGATGCACCACTACGTGGACGCGGCGCACAGGTTGCGACCAACGGCATTCACGGTAGGGCCGGCCGGGGAACGGCGCCAGCGAAACCGGTCGGGCGCGGATTGCCGCGGCGAGCCGGGCACGGTACAGTGAGGCCAGACCCTCACCAAGGAGCCCGCAATGGAAGTCCTGATCACCTACTGCACTGAGTGAAATTACCTCCCCGCTGCCGCCAGTTTGGCGGCCGAGCTGAAGGAACGCTACGGCGTGGATGCCCACCTCAAGCCGGGGCACAAGGGCATCTTCGACGTCCTCGTCGACGGTGAAATGATCTTCTCGAAATACGAGACCCAACGCTTCCCGCGCCCGAACGAAGTCGGGGACGCCATCGACGCTGGCAAACCGTGAGGGGAGCTGCCCGTGGACGAGCAGCAATACAACGAGCTGGGCGACCCGATCTGCCCGTCCTGCGGGTCCGGCGACACGGCGCCCATTCATCAGGAGCCGATGTGGGCGAGCAACGACGAGCCGGACCCTTCGGCCGAGGATCCGCCGTGGTTTCGTTGCCTGAATTGCCGGCACAAGTGGCGGACGGATCGGCGCTGAGCTGAGCGCTCGCGCGCATTGGGGCTGGCAGTTGGACCGGGGGAGGGGTGTTCTCGCACGACGGAGTGCTCAGAGTGGACACTCTGTTCATTCCGACCATCGTCGCGCGATCGGAAGCTCCCTCCCCCGGGGTTCACAACTCCTCAAAACTCTCCCCGTTTCTTCAAATCACCCCTGTCGGCGGGCCGAATCCGAGCAGGAACCCCCGCACCAGAGGTTCCCCACGCAGGCACGCTAAATGCTTTCCTTCCGCCCCAGGGCAGAACGCCCGCGAGAAGAGTCCACTCCAGGGAGGAAACGTCATGGCAACCAACACGCTGCATCCTTCACGGATCAACCCGATGCGGGAGAACCACGACTCGACCGGACCGTTCGGCCCGCGCGGCGCCGAGCCGAGCCTGCTGAACTCGGCCGACCCCGTGCGCGCCGTTGTCGAGAAGATGCCCGCGAACACACTGCTCTGGGCCGGTCTCGGGGCAATGGGCATATCGATCCTGCTGCGCGCAGCGAACCAGAAGGCCGCCAGCAAGCTCGTCGGCCAGTTCACGACGCCGCTCTTGATGTATGGGATGTACAGCAAACTGCGCCCCAACAATCGGGAGCGCTGAGCGCGGGCATGGTCAGCGCGCGGTCGGGGATTCCTCGATCGTGAGCTGGCAGCGATCTGCATCGAGCGTCACGCGCGCCTGAAGCGGCAGCGTGACGTTCGGTTGCAGGGTGTGGCCCGTCGGAAACCGCCACACCACCGGCACTCCGAGATCCCCCAGCCGATCGCGCAGGATGTCCGCCAGCGCGTAGTCCGCGCTGTGACACTCCGGAAAATCCCCCAACACGATGCCCTTGACCCCGCGGAACTTCCCCGCCCGTTCCAGGTGCGTCAGCATGCGATCGATTCGGTAGGACGGCTCCTTCTCGTCCTCGATCAGGAGGATGGTGCCGCGTGTCACGATCTCCTCGGGGGTACCGAGCGTGGCCACGAGGAGCGAGAGGCAGCCGCCGGAAAGTCGCCCGCTCGCGCGCCCGCGCACCAGGGTCTCGGCGGCGGCCGGCGCGATCGTGAACCCCCGGCCGCTCTCCATCAGCATTGCCTTGAGCGAGACCTCGTCGAATCCGCCGCTCCTCGAGCGCTCGGTCGCGTTGGAGAGCGCGAGCGCCGCCCGCTTCGAGCGCGGCAGCCGGACCGCCCCGTACGCCAGGTCCGACGCCACCATCGGACCATAAAACGAGATCAGGCCCGCGCGCGCGCAGGCCGCGTGCAACGTGGTGATGTCGGAGAACCCGCAGAAGACCTTGGGATGACGCCTGAGGAACGCGGGCGTCAGCGCGTCGACGATGCGGGCCGCGCCGTAGCCTCCGCGCGCGCAGAAAACGGCGGCGACGTCCTTCCGCGCCCACAGCGACACCAGGTCGAGCGTCCGCTGGGTGTCGTTGCCGGCGAGATAGCGCTCGGCCGCCAGGAGATTGGCGCCCAGGCGCACGTCGAAGCCGAGACGCTCGAGCGTGTTGATGCCCGCAAGCAGGCGATCGTGCGGGATCGGGCTCGAAGGCGCCACGACGGCGACGGTGTCGCCCGAGCGCAGGCGTCGCGGCTTGAGGATGGTGCGGCGCGACGCCATGCCTAGCGGACGAGCTCCTCGACCAGGTCGCCGGGCGGCTTGGACGCCAGCACCCAACCCCCGCCCTTGACCGGCCGCCAGTACCACGAGGACCAGTTCTTGCTTTCGAATCCGTAGCGGCTGACGCCGCGGTCGGTGGTCACCCAGAGCGCGTTCGAATCCTCGGCGATGTCCCACACCAGGTCGCCCGAGATCCGCGAGTTGCGGCGCGAGAACTGGCGCCACTCGTTGCGCGCGGGGCGGAACAGGATGAGACCGGTGATGCCCGTGATCGCGTTCTCGCCGAAGCGCGCCGTGCCGATCCAGATCTCGTCCTTGCGCGCGAACAGGCGGGTGACCGAGGCCTCGACCAGGTGGAAGGGGCGGCGGATGCGGAAGCGGGACTCGGCGAAGTCGTAGGACAAGAGCCCGCCCATCTGTCCTGACCCGCCCGCGAAGCCACCCTTGAGCCCGAACCAGCGCACGTCGCCAGTGCGCACGGTGGGACCGGGCTCGTTGAGCAGCCGATGCTGATCGAGCAGCTGGCGCAGGCGCTCCTCGGGAAAGTCGCGCGGCAGGCCCTGTCGCACCTTGCCGCCGGCCTCCTGGATGTCGTCCTCGGTCACGGCCGGCCAGCCCATCGACACGCCATCGGCGTCGCGCACGAGCGCGAAGCCCGAGTCGCTCCGGGCGAGCGAGTAGCCGTCGCCCAGGGAGATCGTGTTCCCGCCGAACTTGTCGAACAGGCCGCCGTCGAAGACGCGCACGCTGGCGAGCGAGTCGGGGGGGGGCAGCACGGGAAGGGGGCCGGGTGCGGGCAGCGACCAGCGGTTCGCCTTGCGGTTGAACGTGACCCAGAGCGAATGCCCGGTGGAATCGGGATCCGTGGCGGCGCGCACGATGTCGCCGGTGATGTCGAGCCGGGTCAGGGCGGGGATCTCGGCGGGCGCTTCGGCGCGCGCGGCCGGGACCGCGGCGGACAGAGCAAGGAACAGGGTGAACGCGGCGGCCAGGGGCCGCACGGCGAGTCGAGTCAAGGAACTCCTCCGGGGAAGCGCCGCGGTACGAAGGTCCGAGGCTAGCACACGCTCAGGCGCGGGAGTAGAATCAGGGCGTCGACGATTGAAAACGGCAGGCGATCCAGCCGCGCCATTGGCGTCCCAACGAGGCATCGCATGCTAACCGCCAGCAACCTCTATCAGTACGTCTCTTGTCCCCGCTGGCCCCGCAATGAGTTCCATGGCGACCCGCGCGAGAAGCGCGGTCCCTCGGCGTTCCTCAAGAAGCTCCTGGCCGATGGCGTCCAGCACGAGGAGGCGATCTACGCCGACCTGAAGCCCGCCCGCGTGTCCTACCCGCCGGGCGACCTGGTCGCCGGGGCGGCCGAGACCCTGCGCCTCATGAAGGCGGGGAGGCCGCTCATCGCCCAGGGCGTGCTGGTGTCGGGGCGGCGCTCCGGCATCTCGGACCTGCTCGAGCGTCGCTCCGGGCAGAGCGCACTCGGCGACTACCTCTACGAGCCGATCGAGATCAAGAGCGCGCGTTCGGTCAAGTCGGTCTACCGGCTCCAGCTCGCGTTCTACTCCCACCTGCTGTTCGACACGCTGGGCGCCTGGCCCGAGACCGCTCACGTGATCCTGGTCGACGGCCGGCGCGAGGCGTTCTCGGTCGAGTCGGTGCGTGGCGAGTACGAGCGCATCCTGGCCGGGCTCGAGGAGGTGGTCGATTCGGGCGAGGCGCCGGTCCACATCTGCTCGACCTGCGGCGAGTGCCCATGGGAGGCCGCCTGCCTCGTCGTCGCCGAGAAGTCGCGCGACGTCTCGCTGACCTACGGCCTCCAGCGCCGGGTCGCCGGTGTGCTGCGGAAGAAGGGCATCCACACGCTGGCCGACCTCGCGCTCTGCGAGCCGCACGTGGTCGCCCGCTGGGGCGCGATCACGAACGCCGCGGCGACCGCGCTCGTGACCCAGGCCCAGGTGCTCGAGAGCGGTGAGGCACGCTGGCGCGGAGCGCTCGAGTTCGAGGAGCCCGAGGTCGAGATCTTCTTCGACATCGAGGGTGATCCCGAGCACGACGTGATGTACCTGTTCGGCGTATTGGCGCGCGAGAAGAACCAGCCCGAGCAGTACCGGGCGTTCATCGCCGAGGAGCCGGCGCAGGAAGGCCGCGCGTTCCGCGAGCTGCTGGAATTCGTCGAGTCCCACCCGCGCGCGCCCATCTATCACTATCATCACTACGAGCGCGCCGCGATCAAGGCGCTGGCGCAGCGCCACCAGGTCAATCCGGCGCGGGTGCCCGCAATCCTGAACCGGATGCGCGACCTCCACCGGGACCTCACGTCGTCCGCGGTGTTGCCCGTCTACTCGTACTCGCTCAAGGCGGTGGCGAAGCGGCTCGGGTATCGCTGGAGCCACCCGGATGCGAGCGCGGCGCAGTCGATGTTCTGGTACTCGACGTGGCTCAAGTCGGGCGAGCGCGCGCTGCTGGACCATGCCGTCGCGTACAACGCCGACGACTGCCGCGCCACGCGACGCCTCAAGGACTGGCTGGCGGAAGGGCCGGGGGCTCCCCTCGAGCCCGAAAATGACGAGCCCGCCACGATTGGGCGGCGGGCTCGATCCCCAGTTTAGTCGGCGGGCGGTGCTGCGGGGTGGTGCTACGAAGCTTCGTTACTGGCGATACGCGCCTTTCACTTCTCCCCACGAGGCGGCCAGGTTGACCGGCATGGACTGGGTCGACACCAGCGCCGAGTTGGGGGAGTAGGCCCGGACCTGCGACGCCAGGCCGATCTGGTCGGCATTCATGACCCGAACGTTCTTCAGCAGGCGCTTGTCCATCGCGACCACGTGGCAGGGCGAGGTGCCGCCCTCGTGGTAGGACACCGCCAGCTCGACCTCGACGCGCAGTCCGATCCGGCGGGCGTTCTTCAGCTCGACCGCCGCGGCATTCGAGCCTGCGCTCACGACCAGCACCGCCTCGCGCGCCCAGTTGACGTTCGCCGGCAGCGGCTCGCGTCCGATCGCCATGCCGCGCGCGACCATCTCGTCATTCCAGTCGTTCCAGTCCTTCGCGCTGCGCAGCACCACCGCCGCCGGCGCGGTCCAGGCGCCGTCCCAGTACTTCAGCAGCGTGCGCATCGCGGCGCTCGGGGCCCGCAAGGGAGCCGGCGCGGCGGCCTGCGCCGTCGGAGCCCCGTTGGCCATCAGGGCCACGCTCAGTGCGGCGGCCTGTGCCCAGGTCCTGACGTTCATCGCGCGAGCTTCCATCTTCCACCTCCGTTGGTGCTGCAGCTGGATCGTCCGAGGAACCGGGGGGCCGGGTGGCCCGACGCGGAATGCATATCGCAATCGACGTGCCAGCTTGATCCCGCGCCCGCTTCCGAAGTGAAATCCCTTGATGGCATTGGGTTACGGTGCGGAGTCGCGTCCTCTTGTCGGCCAATGGTGCCGGGCCACCTCGGGGAATTCCTCACCGTTCGGGGGCATGCGGGGTAGAACTCCGAGGAACCGCCCGCCTTGCTGCGGGGCGGCGCTCGGTGCACACTGTTCGCGTCGCGCTCCCCTCGCGATGACCGATTCCCGACTCCTGCCCGGGGAAACTGATGGCGCGCACGACATTCCAGTCCTTCAGCCTGATGCTCGGGCTCGCCCTCGCGGCGGGACCGGCCGGGGCCATGACGCTCGACCCGGCCTTGCCGTCGTCCGGATCGCTCACGCGCGCCCGGGGCCGCGTGCTCGCGCTGCGCCCGGACGCCGCAGCCCGCCGGACCGAGGTCGTGCTGGGCGACGAGGTGGGCCGCGAGATCCTCCGCTTCTCCGTGTTGGGCGCGCGCGTGGGCCGCATCCAGTGGGTGGCCGAGGGCGCGCCCGAGTTCGTGCTCGGCGAGCAGGTCGAGGTTCTCCTTTCCTCCACGCCGGCCGGGTTCACCGTCGCCGCGCTGCCGGAGGGCGAAAGCGTGCGCCGCCTGACGCCCGCCCCTTCGGGAGCGAGCGGGGAGACCTTCGGCCGCTCGGCGCTCGGCATTCCCTCGACCGTGACCGAACTCCTCCCCTCGCTCGGGGGCGCGGTGCCCGATGATCCCGGCTCGGTGATCGTGCGCGGAACCGGCTTTGGCGAAGCCCAGGGCGATTCGCGCGTCACGTTCCAGGGAATCTTCGAGCGCGTCGATGCCGAGGTGTCCTCGTGGTCCGACCAGGCGATTACCTGCCGGATCCCGGCGCCGGGATTGTTCGGATGGCCCCAGGTGCTGTCGGGCCCGATCAAGGTGTGGACCGCGGACGGCGGTTGGAGCGACGGCGATCCATTCGCAGGCGGCAGCCGCTTCAGCGTGCTCTATCAGTGGGCGGGCGATTCCTGGCCGGACGCGCGCCTGCCGATCGCGGTCTGGGTCAACCCGGCGGGATCGCCCTACGGCGAAGGGCTCGCGACGCTTGCCACCCAGGCGTCCTCGCAGTGGAACGTTCCGGGCGCGTATGCGCAATTCGTCTATCGCGGCCTGACCGCGGCCAATGGCGGGAGCCACGACACCGCCCCCAAGGACGGCCGCAACACGGTGATCTGGCGCAACGAATGGCAATACAACCCGGCCATTCTGGCGCTCACCTGGTCCTCGATCGACACGCTGACGCACGAGCGCGAGGAGGTCGAGATGGAGATCAACGGCACGCGGCCCTGGACGCTCGACCCC
>JBKJOC010000441.1:0-2786 GCA_046595725.1 Candidatus Eiseniibacteriota bacterium | reverse complement strand
TAACACGGCTGCGATCCTCGCGGGCGCTTCTTGCAAGTTGCGCGAATCGCCCCTGCACCCTGCAACCCGCACCCGTGGAGTCGCTGATGCGCCCAGTCCACCCGCTCCACACATCGTCGATCGTTCGTCGCACTCGTACGATTGCGACCTTCGCGGCGATGTCCGCGTTCGCCGCCTTCGCCCTCGAGGCCTCGGCTTCGCCGGTTCGCCGCACGATGGCGGAAGCCGCGCTCGATGCGCGCGTCGACTATCATCTCCGCGCGATCATGGAACACGCGAACGAGAATGCTGCAGCCGGTCTCACAGTGGCCTCGTTCGCGCAGACCGGCTCCATCGACAGACCGGTGGAGGCCCTCTCCGCGAACTACTCGCGCGCGCTGCCGGAGAGTCCGATCGACCTGATCCTCGAAGGCCCGGTCGACCGCGCCACCCTCGAGGCGCTCGGCGTCGAGGTCAACACGCAGATTGCAGGCATCACGACCGCGCGCGCGCCGCTCGGCCTTTTGGCTACGCTGCTCGACGCGCCCGGCGTGCTTCGTGTCTCCGCCGCCGCGCCGATCTATCCGATGCTCGACGTCAGCGCCCTGGAAATCGACGCCGACGCGGTGTGGGGCGCCAAGCCCCCCGTGTTCACCGGCAACTCGGGCAGGAACGTCGTGGTCGGCATCATCGACACCGGCCTCGACGCGACACACGCGGACTTCCGCGACTCCCAGAACAAGACACGCATCAAGTTCGCCTGGAACCAGACCGCGCTCGGCGTCAAGCCGACCGGCTTCACCTACGGTTCCGAGTACAACTCGGCGGCGATCGACGCCGGCACCGCGGTCATCAACGATACCGACGGCCACGGCACGCACGTCGCAGGCATCGCATGCGGCAACGGACGCGCCACCGGTAGCGGCCAGCCCGCCTACCAGTACGTCGGCATCGCGCCCGAAGCCGACATTGTCCTGGTCCAGATCGCAAACAACGAGTCCGGCCTCGTGGACGGCGTGAACTACGTCTTCCAGAAGGCCGCGGCCCTGGGCAAGAAGGCGGTCGTCAACCTGAGCTGGAGCTCGGGCTTCGGTCCGCGCGACGGCAGCGGCGCGCTCGACGCCGGCATCTCGGCGCTGACGGGACCCGGCAAGCTGGTGTCGGCAGCGGCCGGCAACTACGGCAACGTCGGCGTGCACGGTCGCGTCAACATCGCATCGTCCGGCCAGAGCAGCACGGTCCAGTTCATCATCCCCACCTACGCGCCTTCGACGCTCGACGTCGAGTACCTGGCGATCGAGGGGTGGCACGATCTCGGCGGCCTGTTCGACGTCAAGCTCACCTCGCCTTCCGGCATCGTGACCCCGCTCGTGATCCCGGGCGGCAACTCCGGCGACATGATGACCGCGGACGGCCGCATCTGGGTCGAGAACGACGTCCAGGTGACGAGCAAGGCCAAGCGTATCTATATCTACCTGCGCGAGTTCAACACCACGGTCCCGAAGGCGGGCACCTGGTCTCTGCAGGTGACGCGCAAGTCCGGCAGCTCGACCGGCATCTGCGACTTCTGGGTCTCGACCTGGCGCTTCGGCACCACGACGTCGCCCTCGTTCACCGGCACCGCGCTCGACCCGACGCGGACCGTCACCTCGCCCGCGACGGCGGATTCAGTGATCTCCTCGGGCGCCTATGCGACGAAGGTCCGCTGGGCCAACGCCGACGGCGGCACCTCGCTCTACGCCGGCAGCCCCGTGGTAGGCGCGGTCGCAAACTTCTCGGGCCAGGGCCCGCGCCGTGACGGCGTCCAGCGCCCCGACCTCGTCTCGCCGGGTTACGGTGTCTCGTCCGCGCTCGCCGCGCTGGTCGCTCCCTATACCAGCACGGTGTGGATGATGCCCGACCGCGTGCACCGGATCCGTTACGGCACCAGCATGGCCGCCGCGCACCTGACCGGTGCCCTCGCGCTCATGCTGCAGTCGGATCCGGGCCTCTCACCGTCCAAGGCGCGCCTGACGCTCCAGCGCCAAGCCCGCGTCGACACCTTCACCGGCGCGGTTCCGAACATCTCCTACGGCTACGGCAAGCTCGACCTGGTCGCGGGTGGCGCAACCGGCGTCGATGAGGCTGCGATCGCGCGCTTCGCCTTCGCCGCGCCGTTCCCGAATCCTTCGTCCGCCTCGGCGATCTTCCAGTTCACGATCCCGAGCCAGGACCTGCTGAACGCCTCCAACCACGCCGCGCTCGAGCTGGTCGACGTGCGCGGTCGCCTGGTTCGCAGCATTCCG
This sequence comes from Candidatus Eiseniibacteriota bacterium, assembly GCA_046595725.1. GTDB lineage: Bacteria > Eisenbacteria > RBG-16-71-46 > RBG-16-71-46 > DASYSL01 > JANPEF01. Next base: position 522 of record JBKJOC010000441.1, on the reverse strand, counting down.
GTCGTCACCACCTACGAGACGCAGCGGATCTCGTGGGACGGCAAGGACGCCAGCGGCGCGCCGGCGGCGTCGGGCGTCTACTTCGCGCGGCTGGTGGTCAACGACCACGTGGCTGTGAGGAAGTTCGTCCGCATCGAGAACTAGTCGAAAACAGATTGGTTTCCTTGAACGAGGGCGCCCCCACACGGGGCGCCTTTTTTGTTTGTGGCTTGATCGGCTTCTGGGTTAAAGGATCCGCATGTTTTAAAATATGCGAGTTTTCACCCCGCCATCGCGGCATGAAAGCCCGACACAAACATCCCGGGAGGAGACGCCGGAGCCATCTGCTCCGGAGTCATCCGACCCGTTCCACTTGACCGTGTAGGTGCCGGCCGGCTGCGAACCGGCAGCCAGCGACTTCACCAGACGGCCAGCCACGTTGTAGACGCCAACTTCGACCTGCGCGCCAGCGTCCGCCACCTTGTAGGCGAACGTCGTCGAACCCGAGAACGGATTCGGATACGCGCGGTTGAGGAGCGCAAC
>JBKJOC010000428.1:0-4404 GCA_046595725.1 Candidatus Eiseniibacteriota bacterium | reverse complement strand
GCCCACTGGAACGCAATGCCGTCCCTCACGTCGAAGCGCCGGAAGCCCCTGCCCTCGGTGTCCCAGGAGATGCCGCGATCGGTCAGCGTCCCGTCGGAGTCGAACGCCACCAGCCGGATGTCGGAGGGGTTCACGCGGGCGGCCGGGCCAAAAGCAGAGCGTTGCGCACGGCGAGCAGTTCGTCGAGCAGGTCCGGCACCTCGGCGAGCGGCAGCTGCGTCGTGGCGTCGGAGAGGGCGCGCGCGGGATCGGGATGGGTCTCGAAGAACACCGCGTCCACCCCCACCGCGACCGCGGCGCGCGCCAGCGGGCGGGCGAACTGGCGCTCGCCGCCTGAGGTCTCGCCGCTGCCCGGAAGCTGCAGCGAGTGGGTCACGTCGTAGATCACGGGCCATCCGGTCTGCGCCATGATCAAAAGCGCACGCATGTCGACCACCAGGTTGTGATAGCCGAACGTGACGCCGCGCTCGGTCAGGAGGATTCCGCTCGCGCCCGCGGACTCGAGCTTCTCGACCACGCGCTGCATGTCGTCGGGCGCGAGGAACTGGCCCTTCTTGACCGTGACCGCGCGACCCGAGCGCGCGCACGCGACCAGCAGGTCGGTCTGGCGCGACAGGAACGCGGGCACCTGCAGGAGGTCGGCGACTTCGGCGGCCGGTCCCACATCGCATACTTCGTGGACGTCGGTGACGATCGGCACGCCGAAGGTCTTCTTGACCTGGGCGAGCGCGAAAAGGCCCGCGGCGTCACCGGGCCCGGTGAAGGAGCGGATCGAGCTGCGGTTGGCCTTCTTGTAGGACGACTTGAACACCAGCGGCAGGCCGCGCGCATCGCACCACTCGACCAGGCGCTCGCAGGTGTCGAGCAGCATGCGCTCGGACTCGACCACGCACGGTCCGGCGAGGATGCCGAGCGGCCCGCCGCCGCCGATCACGGCGCGGCGCGGCCCGCTGCCGATCGTGACGGCGCGAGCGGGGGGCGGCAGATCGCTCATCGGCGGGCGGGAATCCCGGTGTCGCCCGGGCGGGCGGATTCGTGGCGCGCGAGCGCGGCACCGACGAACGCGACGAACAGCGGGTGCGGCTCGGCCGGCCGGCTCTTGAGCTCGGGATGGAACTGGACGCCGACGAACCACGGATGATCCGGCACCTCGACGATCTCGACCAGGTCCCGGTTCGGGCAGCGGCCCGTGATCGAGAGCCCGCGCGACACCAGCTGCTGCCCGAGCTTGTTGTTGAACTCGTAGCGATGACGGTGGCGCTCGTGCACCACGTCCGCCCCGTAGGCCGCGCGCGCCCGCGAGCCCGGCGCAAGCTGACAGCGATAGCTGCCGAGCCGCATCGTGCCACCCTTCTGCTCGACGCCGACCTGGTCGGCCAGCAGGTCGATCACCTTGTGCGCGGAGTGCGGGGCGAACTCGTCGGAGTTCGCGTCCGGCCAGCCGCAGACATTGCGCGCGAACTCGACGACGGCGGCCTGCATGCCGAGACAGATGCCGAAGTAGGGCACCTCGTTCCGGCGCGCCCACTCCGCCGCCTGGATCTTGCCCTGCATGCCACGCTCGCCGAACCCGCCCGGGACGAGCACGCCGTCCTGGCCCTCGAGCAGGCGACCGTCCCTCGCCGCCTCGAGCTCCTCGGAGCCGACCCACGTCAGCTCGACCCGGGCGTCGTGCGCCGCGCCGGCGTGGACGAAGGCCTCGACGATCGACTTGTAGGCGTCGTGCAGATTCGTGTACTTGCCCACGACCGCGATCTTGACCTGGCGCGTCGGCGCCGTGATGCGGTCGACCAGGCTGCGCCACTGGTCGAGCGCCGGCTCCTGGGCGGCCATGCCGAGATGGGCGATGACGCGGTCGTCGAGCCCGTTTTCGTGGAGGACGAGCGGCACGCGATAGATGGTGTCGACGTCCGGCGCCTCGATCACCGCCTCGGCGGTCAGGTTCGTGAACAGGCCGATCTTGGCGCGCACCTCGGCGCCGAGCGGCTCCTCGCACCGGCACAGCAGCAGGTCGGGCTGGATGCCGATTTCGCGCAGCTCCTTGACCGAGTGCTGGGTCGGCTTGGTCTTGGTCTCCCGCGCGGAGCGGATGAACGGCACCAGCGTCAGGTGGATGAAGCAGGTGCGGTCGCGCCCGAGCTCGAGCCGCATCTGGCGGATGGCCTCGAGAAACGGCAGCGACTCGATGTCCCCCACCGTGCCGCCGATCTCGACGATTGCGATGTCTGCGCCCGACGACTCGGCGAGCGTCAGGATGCGCATCTTGATCTCGTCGGTGACGTGCGGGATCACCTGCACGGTGTGGCCCAGGTAGTCGCCGCGGCGCTCCTTGTCGAGGATGCCCTGGTAGATCTGGCCGGCGGTGACGTTGTTGGGGCGGCCCAGCGTGTTGCTGGTGAAGCGCTCGTAGTGCCCGAGGTCAAGGTCGGTCTCCGCGCCGTCGTCGGTGACGAAGACCTCGCCGTGCTGGAACGGGCTCATGGTGCCGGGGTCGATGTTGAGGTAGGGATCGAACTTCTGCATCGAGACCGAGAGCCCGCGCTGCTTGAGCAAGAGGCCGAGCGAGCTGGCGGCGATGCCCTTGCCGAGCGAGGAGACGACGCCACCGGTCACGAAGACGAATCGGGTCATCTCTGGGGCTCCTTGGCGGAGGACGGGCTTCCGTGGAGCGTCTCCCAGTCGCGCTCGAGCGCGGCCAGGTCGGCCGGGGTGTCGACGCCCCGGCTTCGGTACGGCGTGATCACGACACGAATCTTAATCCCGTGCCAGAGGGCGCGCAACTGCTCGAGCCTCTGCTCGCGCTCGGGCGGCGCGACCGGAAATGCCGTCAGCCGCGCCAGCGTGACGCGGTTGTAGGCGTAGAGCCCGACGTGCCTGAGGAAACTTCCGCCCTGCCACGCCTCCTTGGCCGGTGCGCGCGTGAAGGCGAGAGCGTCGCCCCCGGCGTCGCACAGGACCTTGACCACGTCCGGGGACGCAAACGCCGCCTCGTCGGCATCGCGGTGCGCCAGCGTGGCCATGACGGCCTCGCCGCGCGCGACCGGCAGCACCGCGCTTTCGATCGCGCGGACATCGATCCCGGGTTCGTCGCCCTGGATGTTGATGATGGTGCCGTAGGAGGCGAACGCATCCAGCGCAGAGACCTCGGCGACGCGGTCGGTGCCACTTGCATGGTCATCGCGCGTCGCGATCGCCTCGCCGCCCAGGACTTCGATCACGTGCGCGATGTTGTCGTCGTCGGTCGCGACCACGACCCGGTCGAGCGCGGCGCACGCGCGCGCGCGCAGGAAGACGTGCTCGATCAGCGGCCGCCCCCGAAGCAGCGCGAGCGGCTTGCCCGGAAAGCGCGACGCCCCGAGGCGGGCCGGGATGACTCCCAGGACCTTCATCGGGGCGACGGTGGATTCAGGGGACGAGGATGCGACAGCGAAGCGACGCGCGCGCGGGCGCGGCTCTCATGCCACGGTGTCGAGCGCAAGCTCCTCGATCATCTCGCGCACGCCCTGGCCGGACGTGTGCAGCGCCTTGAGCTCGTCGGGAGCGAGCCCGAGTTCGATCACGCGCTCGACGCCGGCGGCTCCGACCACGACCGGCACGCCGAGGAACAGATCCTTCATGCCGTACTCGCCGTTGAGCAGGACCGAGCACGGGATGACCCGCTTCTCGTCCTTCAGGATCGCCTGCACCATGTCGACCGCGGACATCGCGGGCGCGTAGTAGGCGCTGCCGGTCTTGAGCAGCTTGACGATCTCGGCGCCACCATCGCGCGTGCGCTGGGACAGCGCGTCGATCTTCTCCTTGGACAGGAGTTCGGGGATCGGGATGCCGCTGACGGTGGTGTAGCGCGGCAGGGGCACCATCGAGTCGCCGTGGCCGCCCAGCACCATGGCGTGGACGTCGGAGGCGCAGACGCCCAACTCCATCGCGACGAACGCTCGGAAGCGGGTCGAGTCGAGCACGCCCGCCATTCCGAGCACGCGCTGGCGCGGGAAGCCGGTCCGGCGCCACGCCACGTAGGCCATGACGTCGAGCGGATTCGTGACCACGATGACGTAGGCGTTGGGCGCGTGCCTCTTCACCGCCTCCGCCGCCGGGGTGACAATGTCGGCGTTGGCCTTGAGCAGGTCCGACCGCGACATGCCCGGCTTGCGCGGGAAGCCGGCGGTGATGACCACGACCGCGGAGCCCTTGACGTCGTCGAGCGAGTTCGAGCCCGTGACGCGCGCCGCGGAGTGCCACAGCGGCGCGGCCTGGGTGAGGTCGAGCGCCTTGCCCTGCGGCATGCCTTCGACGATGTCGATCAGGGTGACGTCGGCCAGGCCGCGCTCGGCGATGTAGAGCGCGGTGTTGGCGCCGACGTTGCCGCCGCCGATGACCGAGACCTTGGCGTTCACGCTAGCTGTT
>JBKJOC010000405.1:0-4537 GCA_046595725.1 Candidatus Eiseniibacteriota bacterium | reverse complement strand
AGCCCGGCCGCGTCGCCCGTCCCGGCCCCGACATGGAGCGGGGCATCCGCATGCGCCCCGGTGTGGGGCGACATCGTGATGCGGGAGACCGTGACCGAATCGCCGTGCGCGGGGCTCCACGTCACCTCGACGTGGAACGGGGTGTCGCCCGGCCAGACCGGAGAGGCCGCGGACAAAGGCGGGGAGATGTCGAGGATCGGGGTCGCGCGCGGGAGGCTCACGCCCTGAGGCCGTCGACGATGTCCTTGAGTTCGGCGAGCCCGCGCTCGACGTCATCATCATGATTGTAGAAATGCGGGCCGAAGCGCACGCCCACCCCCGGCCGCCAGTCGCACAGCACTTCGCGCCGGTCGAGCTCCTGCTGGACGCGCTGCGGCTCCGGCACGCCGAGCGAGACCGAGCCGCCGCGCCGCGTGCCGTCGAGTGGGGAGTTCACGGCCCAACCCTCAGCCTGAGCAAACTCGACGATGCGCGCAGTCAGGCGCATCGACTTGGCACGAATTGCGTCCACTCCGATCTCGCGCACGATCTCGTAGCCCGCGCGCGCGGCGTAGAGGCACGGCACGTGAGGCGTGCCGTTGAGCAGGCGCAGCCCGTCATCACGGTAGCGCATCGGGCCGGGGTCGAAGCCGAACGGCTCAGGATGCGCGATCCAGCCCGTGAGCCGCGGCCTGACGCTCTTGAGCCGATCGGGCCTCGTGTAGAGGAAGCCCGCGCCCGGCCCGCCGCACAGGTACTTCACCGAGCCGCCGACCACGAAGTCCGCGCCCAGCGCGGTGACGTTGAGCGGCACCGCGCCGATCCACTGATAGGCGTCGACCAGCACCTGGGCGCCGACCTGGCGCGCACGCTCGATGATCGGGGCGAGGTCGACCAGGGCCGCGCTCTTGAAGATCACGCCCGAGATCGCGACCACCGCCGTGCGCTCGTCGATCGCCCCGGCAATGCGCGCAGAATCCATGGTCAGGCCGTCGTCCGAGGGGACACGCGTGACGCGGGCGCCGCGGTCGAACAGCCCGTCATAGAGGTAGAGCATGGAGGGAAAGTCGAGCTCGGCGCAGACCAGGCCATTGCGCGCGCCGGAGAAGTCGATCGCCGAGAGGACGATGGCCTCTGCAATCGTGACATTGGGATGCATCGTGACCGAACCCGAGGGCGCGCCGATCACGTCCGCCAGCACGTCGCCGACCTCGAGCGGCATGCGCCACCACGCGTCCTCCCACGATCGGATCCCGCGGCCATCCCACTGGTCGAGATACTCGGCGAGGCGGGCGCGCGCGCGCCGTGGCATCGCGCCGAGAGAATGCGCGATCAGGTGCGTGGTGCGCGTGGCGAGCGGAAATTCCTCGCGCCAGGCGGCGAGCGGGTCGGCGGCGACGGTGGCCATCAGGACTCCGGATCCGCGGGCGGATCGGGCGGCGCCGCGGGGGGGCTGCCCGCGATCGAGGGCTCCTCCCCGAAGTTGGTGCGGTAGGCGTCCGGGGTGTTGATGTTGATCCGCACCGCAGGATCCTGCGCGTCGACGAAACGGCGGCGCTCGGTGTGGGCCTCGATGAAGTCGGCCAGCGTCTCCTCGGCGGGCGCGGCCAGCGCCACGTTGCCGAGCCGCTCGACCAGCGCGCGGCTCAGGAGGATCGGATGCCCCGCCTCGCCCTGGTGGGCGGCGATCACGACGTCGTCGAGCTCGGCCTGGAAGGCGCGCACCAGCCGTCCGTAGGTTTCCGCCTGGATGAGCGGCATGTCGACCAGGCAGATCAGCGCGCCCTCGAGCTCCGGCAACCGGCGCAGGAGGGCGCGCGCGCCGGCGCGCACCGACGAGAACATGCCCTCCTTGTATCCGCGGTGCTGGACCGGGAGTGCGCGCCCGAAATCGACCGTCTCCCGGATCAGCTGCGCCCGCGCGCCCAGCACGACCACCACCGCCTCGATCTCCTCGACCGTGTCGATCTCGTCGAGGATGTGCTCGAGGAAGGACGAGTCGCCGAACTTGAGCAGCGGCTTGGCCGAACCCATGCGGTCGGAGACGCCCGCCGCCAGCACGATCGCGCCGTGGCTCAAGTGCGCTCCGCCTTCGCCTCGCGCGCCCGCTTCGCGCGCACCGGCGTCCCGTCGTCGATCACAACCCCGCGGCGCCAGGCCACCAGTTCGGCCACGATCGAGAGCGCGATCTCCTCGGGGGTCTCGGCTCCGATCTGGATGCCGAGCGGAGAGCGCAACCGCGAGAGCGCGCCCGCCGGCACGCCCTGGGCCTCGAGCCTCATCTGGAACTTGTTGCGCTTGGCCTCCGAGCCGACGAGTCCGCAGAAGCCCGCGCGCGACGCCACCAGCGCGCGCACCAGCGCCTGGTCGAGCGGATGGTGATGCGTCACCACGACCACGGCGGTCTCCGAATCGAGAGCGAGCTCCGCGATGACGGCCTCGGGATCGTCGCAATGGACCGCCAGCGCCTTCGGGAAACGCGCGGGGTCAGCCCACGCCTCGCGTTCGTCGATCACCACCGCCTCGAAGCCCACCGCGCTCGCAAGTTCGACCAGCGGTCGCGCGATGTGGCCCGCACCGAGCACGACCAGCCGCGCGGGCAGCGCGACGCGCTCGAAGAACACGGTCATCACGCCGCCGCAGCACATGCCGAGGTCGCGCGACAGGTTGAGCTCGAGCAGCCGCGTGCGCTCTTCGCGAGCGAGCAGGGTCCGCGCCTCCTCCAGCACCCGCTGCTCGAAGGCCCCGCCCCCCACCGTTCCCGCCATCTCCCCGCCCTGCGTGACGACGAGCTTGGCGCCCGCTTCCTGCGGCGCCGAGCCGACCGACTGGACGACAGTCGCGAGCACCGCGGGCAGGCGCGCGGCGCGCGCAGCCTCGAGCGCGCGGTAGACGTCGGCGGGCAGGGTCATGACCTTCCCCGCGCGAGCGCGGGCTCGGGCGAGCCCGGACCCCTGGTCGATTCCAGCGCGCGCACGAAGGCGCGGCGCACGAGCACCGGCACCATCTCGTGCCGCCACTCGGGATCGATCGGGATGTTGGTCAGTGGGCGGCACTGGCGGAACGCCTGTTCGCCCACGGCCTCGAACACTTCGCGCGTGGGCATCTTCCCGGTGACCAGCGCACCGAGGCCCGAGACCTCGCGCGGCTTCGCCCCCAGCGCGCCCACGACGACGCGCGCGCCCTCAAGCGTGCCGTCCGGCCCACGCGTCCCGCTGACGGCGACGGCCAGGATCGGAAAGTCGATCGCCGCTCGCGGCCGCAGCTTCTGATAGCCCGCAAACGCCCCCGGCGCCCTGGCAGGCAGCCGCACTTCGGTCAGGATCTCGTCCGGTTCGGTCACCTGGTTCCTGCGCCCCTCTCCAAGGAAGAACTTGCCCAGTTCGACCACGCGCTCGCCGCGCGCCGCGCTCCTGAGCACCAGCGCGCCGCCCAGCGCCGTGATCATGGGCGCGGAGTCTGCGGACACGGCCGCGACGCAGCGCGTGCCGCCCGGGACGACGTGGCAGGTGGTGCCGCTTCGCTTGAGACAGTAACCGAGCGCGATCCGCCAGTGCTCGGTCTGGTTGTAATAGGTGCAGCGCGTGTCGAGGCACAGGTTCCCGCCGATCGTCCCCATGTTGCGCAACTGGGGCCCCGCGATCTGGCCGACCGCATCGGCCAGCGCCGGGTGCGCCGCCTTGAGCAGTAAGTCGGACGCGAGCGCCGAGAGCGAGGTCAGGGCCCCGATCCTGAGCCCGCCGCCCTGGACGCGCTCGACACCGCGCAGGCCGGGGACACGCTTGAGCGGCACCAGCACCTCGACGTCGAGCAAGCCGTGCTTCAGGTTCGGCACCAGGTCGGTCCCCCCCGCCAGGATGCGCGCGCCGCTCCCGCGGGCGGCCAGGATCTCGAGCGCGTGGTCGAGCGAGCGCGGCGCGGCGAAGGAGAAGCGCGGAAGGGGCAGCATCAGCCGACTCCCTTCCAGGACGCGCCCTGCGCGCGCTTCTCCCTGAGCGCGCGCAGCACCTTTGCCGGCGTGAACGGCAACTGCAGGAGGCGCACGCCGATGGCGTCGTGGATGGCGTTGGCGATTGCGGGCACGCTCGGATGGAGTGGCCCCTCGCCCGCTTCCTTGGCGCCGTACGGGCCCTCGGGATCGACGGACTCGACGATTCGCGAGTCGAAGTCGGGACAGTCCATCGAGGTCGGGATCTTGTAGTCGAGCAAGGACGGCCCGTCGTGGAGGCCCGAGGGCTTGTACGCCTGTTCCTCCATGATCGCCTCGGCGAATCCCATGTAGGCCGAGCCGTCCATCTGCCCCTCGACCAGCGTCGGGTTGATCGCGCGGCCGCAGTCGTGGGCCAACCAGATCTTCGCCACGTGCACGAAGCCGGTTTCGGTGTCGACGTCCACCTCCGCGACGTGCGCGGTGAATGAATACGCCGGCGAGGCGCCGATCGTGCCGCCGCGATACTCGCCATGGACGTCCTTCGGCGTGTTGTAGGAGCCGACCGACCCGAGGGTGCCGAACATCGACTCGGCGAGCACGAACGCCTCGGCCGGCGACAGCAGCCGC
>JBKJOC010000399.1:0-6699 GCA_046595725.1 Candidatus Eiseniibacteriota bacterium | reverse complement strand
CCAGCGCACAAGGCGCGGTCGATCCCCTCAAGCCTCGGTTTCCAATCCCAGGTCGGGACCATCTCGAAGGAGAGCCGTGTGATGACGAAGTTGCTTGCCCCGGGCAGGCTCATGTCGCGTTTGTTCGCCCAGTCCCGGCAGCACGCCGGAGTCGCGCTCGGCCTCGCCCTGGTCGCCCTGGCCGCGTTGAGCGGCGTCGCCTCCGCGAGTGAAATGGACCTCCAGATCCCCGCGATCGACACCAGCTACTCGATCTTCGGCGCACAGGTCTCGGGCCTGACGCTGCTCTACGGCGGATTCGCGATCTGCGTCCTGGGAGCGCTCTTTGGCCTCGTGCAGTTCATGGCCGTCAAGAAGCTGCCCGTCCACTCGTCGATGGCCGAGATCTCGAACATCATCTACGAGACCTGCAAGACCTACCTGATCCAGCAGGGACGGCTCCTGATCGCGCTCGAGGTGCTGATCGGCGGCTGCATCGCGGTCTACTTCGGCCTGGTGCAGAAGGTGGGCCCGGAGGTGGTCGGCCTGATCCTGCTGTGGTCGGTGCTGGGGATTCTCGGCTCCTACGCGGTGGCCTGGTTCGGCGTGCGCATCAACACCTTCGCCAACAGCCGCACCGCCTTCGCCTCGCTGCGCGGCAAGGCGACCCCGGTCTACGAGATCCCGCTCCAGTCGGGGATGTCGATCGGCGTGCTCCTGATCTGCGTCGAGCTGGCGGTCATGCTGACGATCCTCCTGATCGTCCCCGGCAAGTACGCCGGCGCGTGCTTCCTGGGCTTCGCCATCGGCGAGTCGCTGGGCGCCTCGGCGCTGCGGATTGCGGGCGGCATCTTCACGAAGATCGCGGACATCGGCTCGGACCTGATGAAGATCGCGTTCAAGATCAAGGAGGACGATCCGCGCAACCCGGGCGTGATCGCGGACTGCACGGGCGACAACGCAGGCGACTCGGTCGGCCCCACGGCCGACGGCTTCGAGACCTACGGCGTCACCGGCGTTGCGCTGATCTCGTTCATCGCGCTGGCCGTCATTCCCGAGTTCAAGGCCGACTTCCTGGTCTGGATCTTCGTCATGCGCGTGCTCATGATCCTGACCTCGATCGTGAGTTACCAGATCAACCACGCGATCGCGCACGCGCAGAACGAGGGCAAGGACAAGATCGACTTCGAGGCGCCGCTCACGAGCCTGGTGTGGATCACGTCGCTGCTGTCGATCGCGGTCACCTTCGGCGTGTCGCAGATGATCCTCGGGCACCTCGCCGCCGGGCTGTGGTGGAAGCTGTCGATCATCATCTCGTGCGGCACGCTCGCCGCGGCGGTGATCCCGGAATTGACCAAGGTGTTCACCAGCTCGCACTCGCGCCACGTTGCCGAGGTGGTCAACGCCTCGCGCGAGGGCGGCGCGTCGCTCACGATCCTGTCGGGCCTCGTGGCCGGCAATTTCTCGTGCTTCTGGAAGGGCCTGGCGATCGGCATCCTGATGCTGGTCGGCTACCTGACGAGCCTGCACGGCCTGTCCGCCTTCATGGGGCACGAGGCGGTGTTCGCGTTCGGCCTGATCGCGTTCGGCCTCCTGGGCATGGGCCCGGTCACGATCGCGGTCGACTCCTACGGTCCCGTCACGGACAACGCGCAGTCGGTGTTCGAACTCTCGCAGATCGAGAGCAAGCCCGGCATCGAGCAGGAAATCGAGAAGCAGTTCGGTTTCCGCCCCGACTTCAAGAAGGGCAAGCACCTGCTCGAGGAAAACGACGGCGCGGGAAATACCTTTAAGGCCACGGCCAAGCCGGTGCTGATCGGCACGGCCGTGATCGGAGCCACCACGATGATCTTCTCGATCATCCTGCTGCTCCAGAAGGACATGCCGAACTTCACGCTCGACCTGCTCGAGCCGCGCGTGCTGCTGGGCCTCCTGATGGGCGGCGCGACCATCTACTGGTTCTGTGGCGCCTCGATCCAGGCCGTGACGACCGGCGCCTATCGCGCGGTCGAGTACATCAAGAAGAACATCCGCCTCGACCGCGAAACCGCGTCGATCGAGGACTCGAAGGCCGTGGTCAAGATCTGCACCGAGTACGCGCAGGCGGGGATGATCAACATCTTCATCGTGATCTTCTGCCTGACCCTGGCGTACGCCTTCTTCGACCCGGTCTTCTTCGTCGCCTACCTGGTGTCGATCGCCGTGATCGGGCTCTACCAGGCCATGTTCATGGCCAACGCCGGCGGCGCGTGGGACAACGCCAAGAAGGTCGTCGAGGTCGAGCTGCAGGAGAAGAACACGCCGCTCCACGACGCCACCATCGTCGGCGACACGGTGGGCGACCCGTTCAAGGACACCTCCTCCGTGGCGCTCAACCCGATCATCAAGTTCACGACCCTGTTCGGCGTGCTGGCGGTCGAGCTCTCGGTCGCGAATCCGGCGGTGACGCGCCCGATCGGCGTGGTGCTCTTCCTGATCGCGCTGGTGTTCGTCTATCGCTCGTTCTACGGCATGCGCATCAGCACCGTGGGCGCGATCGAGGCGGAGAAAAAGGCGGCGGCGTAAGCTCCGATCAGCGCGCTTTCCGCACCTCCTCCGCCTGCGGGTGGAGGAGGTGCTTCGTATTACGGGGTGGCGTCTGATAGGCTTGCCGTCCCAGTTTGCCCGATGTGAGCCCTTTCGACTCCAGCGAGGTACGCGTGCAATCCGTGATGGCGCCCGGCACCATGCTCGGTCCATACGAGATCCAGGAGCTCCTCGGCGCGGGCGGCATGGGCGAGGTGTACCGCGCGCGCGACTCGCGATTGGGCCGCGACGTCGCGGTGAAGATCCTCCCGAGCGCGCTCGCCCAGGACGAGGACCGACTCAAGCGCTTTCAGCGCGAGGCCCGGGCGGCCGGGCAGCTGGCCCATCCCAACGTGATGGCGATCTTCGATGTCGGCAGCGGCGAGGTGCCGTACTTCGTGTGCGAGCTGCTCGAAGGCGTCGAGCTGCGGACGCGGCTCACCGCCGGCCCACTGCCGCCGCGCAAGGCGCTCGGCTACGCGAACCAGATCGCGCGCGGCCTCGCCGCCGCGCACGAAAAGGGCATCACGCACCGGGATCTCAAGCCCGAGAATGTGATGATCCTCGCCGGGGACCACGTCAAGATCCTCGACTTCGGCCTCGCCAAGGCGCACCAGAAGGAGCCAGCGGCCGGCGACCAGACCGGTCCGCTCCTGAGCGAGCTCACCATGACGGGCACGATCCTCGGGACGGCCAGCTACATGTCGCCCGAGCAGATTCGCGAACTGCCCGCGGACGGTCGCACGGACATCTTCGCGCTCGGCGCCATCCTCTACGAGATGCTCATCGGTCGGCGCGCATTCGATGGGGCATCGCACGCCGACCGCATGAGCGCGATCCTCCATCAGGACCCGCCCGCGCTGCCCCACGAAATCGAGGAGGCCGTTCCGGGGATCACTGCAGCCGTCGCGCACTGCCTCGAGAAGCGGCCGGAGAATCGCTTCCAGTCCGCTTCCGACCTCGCGTTCACGCTCGGCATGATCGACGGCGAAGCCGGCGCGCGGCGCGCCATTGCGGGCGCCGACCGCGAGGGCGCCCGCTCCGGGCCACGCCGGCACAAGTTTCGCCGCAACACCTACCGCGAGGGCTCGATTCTCTCCGCCCGCTTCGCCACGGATGGTCAGGCCATCTGCTACAGCGCGGCGTGGGAGGGGCGTCCGGTGGAACTGTTCTGGTCCTATCCGGGCAGTCCGGAATCACGCGCGCTGGGCTTTCCGCGCACCGACCTGCTGGCGATCGCACCGTCGGGGGAGATGGCGGTCTCGCTCCGCCGGCAGTTTCGCGGCGGCTTCGTCTACACCGGCATGCTCGCGCGCATGCCGGTCGGCGGCGGCGCGGCCCGCGAGCTGCTCGACGGCGTGTTCGAAGCCGACTGGAGCCCGGACGGACGGCAGCTCTGCATCGTGCGGGAGGAGAACGGGCTGACGCGCATCGAATACCCGATGGGCACCCCGATCTACCAGACGGCGGGTTGGGTCAGCCATGTCCGCGTCTCGCCGGGCGGGGACTTGATCGCGTTCCTCGATCACCCCGTGCGCGGCGACGACATGGGCTCCGTTGCCACGGTCGATCTTGCGGGCAGGGTGCGGACGCTCTCGACCGGATGGTCGAGCGCGCGCGGCCTCGCGTGGGCCCCGGGCGGGCGCGAGATCCTCTTCACGGCGCTCAAGACTGGCGTCGGCCGCGCGCTCTACGCGGTGACCCCCGAGGGGTCTGAACGACCGATCCTCGAAGTGCCCGGACACCTGACGCTGTTCGACGTCTCCCCGCAGGGCAACGCGCTCATCGTCCTTGAGAACGAGCGCGCCCGTGTGCAGTTTTTGGGCGCGGGCGACGCGCCTCCACGCGACCTGACCTGGCTCGACTGGACGCACGTGCGCGCTATCTCCCCGGATGGCGCGCGGTTGCTCTTCGACGAGACCGCCGTCGGGGGCGGCGAGTTTCACTCGACCTACCTGCGCGGCACCGACGGCTCGCCGGCCGTTCGGCTTGGGGATGGTTCCTGCCTCGACCTGTCGCCCGACGGCCAGTGGGCGCTCGCGATGATCGGGCACGGACCGACCCGGCTCGATCTCCTGCCGTGCGGTGCGGGGTCGCCGCGCACGATTCCGGTCGACACCATCAACGTCCAGTACGCTGCCTGGTTCCCGGATGGCGAGGCGCTCTGCGTCCTCGGCCAGGAATCGGACGGGGGGTCGCGGCTCTACCGGGTGGACCTGATCACCGGCAAGTACGATGCATTCACCGAGGAGGGGATCAGCTCCATCGACGTCATGGTCTCGCCGGACGGCAGGCGCGTGGCAGCGCGTGGGCCCGACCAGTCCATGATGGCGTATCCGGTCGACGGCGGCGCTCCCGTCCGCGTGGCGGGTGTCGCGGCGAACGATCGCGCGATCCGCTGGAGCACCGACGGTGGCGCGCTCTTCGTATTCTGCCGGGGCGAGCTGCCCGCGCGCGTGTTCCGTGTGAACCTCGAGACCGGCGAGCGCAAGCTCTGGAAGGAGCTCGCGCCCTCGGATCCCACGGGGGTCGATGGCGTGACGATGGTTCGCATGACGCAGGACGAGGACGCCTACGCCTACAGTTACGCGCAACGCCTGAACGACCTGTACGTGGTCGAAGGCCTGTTCTAGGTCCGGAGGCACGATGTCGCTGGAAGAACGGCTCAACGAGGAGATGAAGGACGCGATGCGGGCCAGGGACGAGCTCAAGCTCTCCGTGATCCGCATGCTGAGAAGCCAGATCCTGCTCGAGAAGAAGAAGGGCACCGGCGTGACCGCGGTGCCGGACGACGTCGTGATCGCGCTCGTGCGCGGCCACGTCAAGCGCATCAAGGAGACGATCGAGCACACCAGTGGAGTGGGCCGCGACGACCTCGCCGAGCAGGCGAAGAAGGAACTCCTGATCGCGCAGGTCTACCTGCCGGCCGAGATCGGCGATGCCGAGCTGGACTTGATCGTCCGGGAGGCGCTTGCGACCACGGGCGCCACCGACGGCAAGGGCATGGGCCAGGTCATGAAGATCGTGATGGAGAAGGTCAAGGGCCAGACCGACGGGCGGCGCGTCCAGGAGTTCATCAAGCGCGCGCTGAATCCGCCGTCGTGAGCGGCGGCCGGATCGAGGAATTTCTCGCGGCCGCGCCCGTGCCGCTCGGGCTGCCGGCGAGCGAGGTCGAGCTTCGCCTCGGCAAGGCCGCGCGCGTGCTCGAGAAGGACGGCCACCCGATCGGGTTCCAGTATCCGGAGAAGGGTGTGTGGCTCGCGATCGAGGACGGCGTGGTCTCGAGTGTCTCGTTCCTGACCGGCAACAGCGACGGCGTGGATGCGCACTTCACGGCCGCGCTGCCGGGCGGCCTGCGCGTGACCGATTCGCCGGCGCGCGTGCTCGAGTTGTTCGGCGAGCCCGACCGCGTGCAGGAGGTCGGGCTGCCGCGCCCGCCGCATGCCAAGCTCGTGCTCTCGTTCTACGCGCTCACCGCGCCGGCCACCGTGACCTTTGCCCACCGCACCCAGGACCCGGCGCGCCTCGACCGCATCGTGCTGTCGCGCCGGCCCGCCTGATGGCGCGTCGCCGCATGAATCCGCGCTCGCTCCTGATCCTCGTGCTCACCGTCTCCGGGCTCGGTGACGCGCTCGGCGGACTCCTCGCCGTGCTCGACTGGCGCCGCGTGGCGGCGCTCCTGTCGTTGTCGGTCCCGGACTGGCGCGCCCAGGAGCAGGCGATTTCCATGGCGTTCGCGGACGACGCGCTCCATCAACTGTGGGCGAACCTTGGAACCGCCCTGATCGCGCTCGGGATGGTGCAGGTGGTGGCGGCGTTCTGGATCTCGCGCGGCCGGCGCGCAGGCTACGACCTGGCGCGCATGGTCGGCTGGACGCTGCTCCTGGCAGGCGGATTGATGGCGGTGTCGGTGCCCCAGCTCTCGTCGCTGGCCACCGAGTCGTTGCGCGGGCTGGTGATCCTGGGGCTCGCCATCTGGGCGCGCACCGCGGTCGAAGCGGGGGCGCCCGGAAACGCGGGGGACTAGCGGCGCTTCGCGGCCTTCTTGCGGGCGCGGGCCTTGTCCTTGATCTTGGTCTGCTTGAGCTTGGCCTTCTTGCGACGCAGGCGGTGCTTGTACGCGGTCATTCTCGGCTCCGGAAGGGGTCAAAAGGG
>JBKJOC010000215.1:0-3530 GCA_046595725.1 Candidatus Eiseniibacteriota bacterium | reverse complement strand
TGGGTGTCCGGTCGCCGACGTCCTGACCGCGAAGGGTTGGACGCAGGAGAACTCGATTTCCGTCCGCTCCCTCGACGGCGGCCTCGCAGAAGACGTGTACCCGATCTCCGGTGTCCCGGACCCCGTGCTCGGAAGCTTTCAGATCCGCATTCACGAGAACGAGGACGAGGAATCGACCTTCGATCGCGCTCTGCTCGGCGTCGTGGATCATGACGAAGGGACGAATCCATTCGTATTCGGGGAGCAGGCGGTTCAGGGAACCCTGCTCTACCCCGGCCGGGTGACGAACGGCCGGGGCGAAGAGCTCACCCGCCTCTTTGCGGACGCCTCCGCGTCCGGGATGGTCGGTGATCCCGGCGAGGTCCTGACATTCGAGTTCCCGCCCGCGGCGCCGAAGTCCTCCGGGAAGGGAACCGACTCCGCCCCCGGGTCCACCCAGGACGGGGGACAGGGATTCACGATGGATTCGGGCACCAAGGTGATCCCCGATGAAGCGCGCTTTCGTCCTTCGGTCGAACTCGCTGCTGCGGGAATCGACGAACGGATCCTGGGCCTGACCGGACTCGATGTTCAGGTCCCGGATGGGACCGGCGGCTGGTCGACGATCGAGCGAGTATACCCGCGGGAAGCTCCGTCATCGTC
The DNA here is from genome assembly GCA_046595725.1 of Candidatus Eiseniibacteriota bacterium. Taxonomy (GTDB): domain Bacteria; phylum Eisenbacteria; class RBG-16-71-46; order RBG-16-71-46; family DASYSL01; genus JANPEF01. The sequence goes on along the minus strand of JBKJOC010000215.1, from coordinate 2,888 downwards.
CGCACTGTCGGGCTTGCCCACGGGTCCCATCCGCATCGCGTTTGCGGGCCGCCACTCGCTTCGCAACGTGGGGCGGATCATCCCGTCGGCAGTTGTCCCGCTCATTCGGTGGCTTCCGCCGTCTCGCGCCGTTCACTCGAGTTTGGGCGACGTCGTCAAGCCACTCGCCGCGGCGGATCAGGGTACGATCGTCCTGACCAAGGGCGACACGATCTCGATGACCTTCGAAGCGCTCGCGCCCGTTCCGGGCAAGGTTCGCAATTTCTACCTGCGGACGCTTGGCTCGTATCGGACTCGCTCCCTGGTTCCGGCTTCCAACCCAGCGAGCGCGACCCAGGTCGCTCCAGTCCGGTTCGCCTTGGGCACGCCTCGTCCGAACCCGACATCGGGTTCGACTTCGTTCAGTTATTCGTTGGCGAAGCCAGGGTCGGTCGAACTGCGAGTCTATGACGTGGCCGGACGATCGGTCCGAACCCTCGTCAGGTCGATTCAAGCCGCGGGGCTTCATGAACTGGTCTGGGATGGCACGACCGACGCTGGCGCAAAAGCGCCCGCAGGGGTCTACGTGATCCGGCTTTCAGCCGGCGTCGAGTCGGCAAAGCGGAAGTTGATTCTCCTGAATCGTTAGGGCAGGGGCTTCGGGGCAGGTTTCCAGGCCATGCGGGAGCCCATCCAGACCAGGAGCGTTCCGAAAGCGAAGCGCAGCGCCTCGGCCGGCAGCCGGTTCGCCAGCGTTGCGCCGGCGATCGCGGCCACGACCGATGCGGCCGCGATGGGCGGAACGATCTTTGCATCGACATGGCCGAGCCGCGCGTGCGTCCAAGCGCCCGCAAGCGCGGTCGGGATGATCATGAACAGCGAGATGCCCTGCGCCTGGTGCTGCTCGATGCCGAACAGGATGGTCAGGATCGGCACCAGGATCGTGCCGCCGCCCACGCCGAGCAGTCCCGAAAGAAAGCCCACGACGGCGCCGGTGCCGACCTCGAGCGCGATCCCCGAGAAGCCCGGCTGCCTTAGCCACTCGCCCGACGGCAGGTGCACGAGGAAGAGCCGGATCCCCACCAGCACCAGCATCACGCCGAACGCGCGCCTGAGGTTCGCGTTGCTCATGCGCGCGGATTGGCGCGCACCGAGCGGCGCGGCGAGCGTCGCGCCCATCGCCAGCCAGGCCGCGAGCGCGAGGTCGATGTGCTGGGAGGCGCGATACGTGAGCGCGGCCGCGATCGCCGTGAACACGAGAATGGCCAGCGACGTGCCGTGCGCCTGCTTCTGCATCAGGCCTTTGAATCTCGTGAGCAGCGGCACCAGGACGACTCCGCCCCCGATGCCGAGCAGCCCGCTCGCCGCGCCGCCGGCCAGGCCGATCATCAACGCAGAGATCACGCGCAAGCCTTGCGTGCGACCATGGTGCAGCGGTCGCCCAGCGAGCCGGTGAGCGCGGTCCACGGCGCGTTGAGCGCATCGAGCGCGGCCACGGCGAGCGCGCCCGCGGTCCGGCGCTTGGCGAGGCTGGGACTGGTCTTCGACTGGCGGAAGGACTTGATGTCGAGGCCCGCGCTGCGTGTCAGCTTGGTCAGCGTGGCGGGCTCGAACTCCCACAGGTGATAGGGCGGCTCGCGCAGGAACAGCCGCTTGCCCATCGCGTCCATGACAGCGAGCCCGAGCCGGCGCGCGAGCGAGTTCGTGGCCATCGGCCCGCGCAGCGCGAAGGCGCCGCCGGGAGCGAGCACGCGCGCGACCTCGCGCAGCGTCTTTGCGGGGTCGGGCACGTGCTCGAGCACGTCGCCCAGGAAGACCACGTCGAACGCGGCGTCGGGCAGGCGCGCGTCCTCGATGCCGCCGAGCGCGACCGGCACGCCGTGGGCGCGCGCCTCGCCTGCCGCGTCCGCCGAGTACTCGACTCCCTGGACGCTCCAGCCCCGCCTGGCCGCGGCCTCGAGCACAGCGCCCGAGGCGCAGCCGACCTCGAGCAGGCGGCGTCCCGACCCGAGCGTCTCGAACCACGCGGTGAGCGCGGCGCCGTCCTCGATCAACTGTGGGCGCTCGGCGAAATAGTCGCCGACATGACCGCAGCGCACGTCCCCGCCCGCGAAGTACTCGCGCGCATAGAGGCGCGCGAATTCGTGGGGGGCGGGTTGGACCGTGAGGCCGCGCAGGCCGCAGGACGTGCACTCGCCGCCGGGGAAGATCGCGCCGGCATGCTGGTATTCGAACGGCAGCGGCCGGAACGAGCGGCCGCCGCACAGGGGGCAGGCTACGAGCGCGATGGTGTCGAGCGCGCTCAGGTCGCGCCCCCCGTGCGCAGGCGCGCGCGAGCCGCATCGTCGTAGCCGAGTTCCGCCAGCACGGCGTCGGTGTGCTCGCCGAGCGCGGGCGGCGCGGAGCGCGGCCGGCCGGGCGTGTCCGACAACTTGACCGGCACCCCCGTGGTCCGGAAGTTCGGGATCGTCGGGTGGGGCAGGTCGACCACCATGCCGCGCGCGATCGTCTGCGGCGCGGCGAGAGCCTCGGGCACGGTGCGCACGCGCCCCGCGGGCACGCCGGCGGCGCGCAGGAGTTCGAGCGCGGCGTCTGCGGTGTGCGGGCGCGTCCGGTCCGAGAGGGCCTGCTCGAGCGCGGCCCGATGCGCGAGGCGCGCGGGGTTCGTGGCGTAATCGGGATCGAGTGCGAGCTCGGGCGCGCCCAGCGCGGCGCAGAGCTTGCCGAAGAGGCTGTCGTTGCCCGCGCCGATCGTGATCCAACCGTCCGAGCAGGGAAACGTGCCGTAGGGCGTGAGGTTCGGGTGGCGGTTCCCGAGCCGCTCGGGCGGCTCGCCCTGGGCCCAGTAGTTCGCCGTGTAGTAGGCCAGGAGCCCGATCTGCCCATCGAGCAGCGAGGCGTCGACGCGC
>JBKJOC010000114.1:0-4941 GCA_046595725.1 Candidatus Eiseniibacteriota bacterium | reverse complement strand
GCACGCTCGGCCTCTACGCCTGGCACGGCCGGCACCATCCGGCGCAGATCACGACGCTCAGGGCCACGCGGGGCTGGTAACAAAACGGCGCCCCCCGGGAGGGAGGCGCCGTCGATGCCGATGCCGAAGCTGACGACTAGTTGCGGTACTGGGCCTTGAGCTTGCCCCAGGTGGAAGGTGCTGCTGGCACGGGGCAATTGATGTCGATCTTGCCATCGTGCCGGAACACGTAACCCGGGATCAGCACTTCAGGCGCCCACGTGATGCCGCCCGTGAACAGGCCCGGGCAGGGCTGCCCGTTGCCGCCGTTGAAGCTCGACAGCCGCGTTCCGCCGTTCCACGTGATGCTGCCCTCCATGTTGCCGGTCTTGTGGGCGGTGAAGTTGTTGGTCTGCGTGTAGAACGACGTGAAGACACCCGAAAGCAGCAGCGTGCCGTCCTGGAACGTCGACGGAACGATCGCATTCTCCGGATTCGGGGCGAACGACGAGTTGCGCGGCGAACCGGCCCACAGCTCGAAGATGCCGCCGTTGTAGTTGGTGGTGTAGAACGTGTACGCGGGCGGACCCGTGACCTGGGTCGGCTGCGCGATCAGTCCGCGGAAGATGAAGGTGTACTCGGTGCCCGGATCGTTCGCGTCGAGGTCTCCGAAGGGACCGTCGAACGCGCTCACGATGCCCACGCCGCGAAGCTCCGCGCCGGGGGTCGCCAGGGTCGTCGAGGCTCCGGGTCCGTAGACGAACGCCGGATCCCAGTCGATGACCGGGCCGGCGAAGGCCGGGGATGCCACGATCGCGCCCAGCATCAGGGCGCTCAACATCAAGTTTCGAATCTTCATACGTTCCTCCAGGATCGGCCGGGTTCGGGCCGGCTACTGACGGTAGCGCGCCTTGATCGCCCCCCAGGACTTGACCTGGGCGGGAACCGGCTCGTTAAGGAAGATCTGGCCGTCGACCTGGTGGTCGTAGCCGGAGGGACGGTTGAGCTCGTTGGCGGTCGTACCGGCGAAGGTCCATCCCGTGCGCTGATTCGCGGGGACGTTGCCGAGTTGCGAGCCGCCGGTCATCGTGAAATTGGCGTCGAAGCTGCCGCTGCCGGTCGTGAGGTTGATCACGATCTGGAACTGGTCGATCGAGCCCTCGACGAACTTCGTGCCGTCCGTGAACGTGGACGGCGCGGTGGCGTTCGGCGGATTGATGCCGAAGGCGTACGCGGTGCCGAGCGTCTTCGAGTCTTCCCACACCTGGAAGAGGCCGCCGGGCGCGTAGTCGATCACCATGTAGGTGCCGAAGGTCTGCGCGTTGGTCGGAATTAGGTTCGTGAAGTAGTACGTGTACTGGTTGTTCGCCGTGTCCGGGGCCAAGGGGGCGAAGAGGTTCGGTGCCGGGCCGAGGCTGTTGTACATGCTCCCCGGCTCCCCGAACGTCCCGGGGTTCGGATTCGGCGACTCGTAGTCGTAGCCGAAGTAGTCGATGAACAGCTGGGCGGCCTGGGCGGCGTGAGGCCGCGGAGCAACAACACCCAGGAACGCCAGGGACAGCGCGATCGCAACGTGCTTCATGTGGTGCACCTCAATGGGGGGAGCAGGGGACGACGCCAGACACCTACTCGGTATCGTCGACTCAGCCCGGCGCGCAATTCGGAGGGACGACGCTGCGCTCGAAGCCACGAGCCGCATTCCAATCCGTGGAAGGCAGACTAAGGAACTCGAAAAGTGTAGGGCATCCGGGGGACCGGATGCAAGCCCCTGCGCGTTTTCAGGCGGCCGAAGCGGCGAGCCCCTCGCGGGCGTAGGTGACGGCGTCGGCAAAACTTACGCTGCCGCCCTCCGCCAGGGCGCCGGTCAGGGCGTCGGGACCGAGCGCGGCCCCAAGGCGGGTCAGGAAAGCCTGGCGCTCGACCTCCTCGACCGGCACCAGGGGCGATCCCATCGCTTTGCGCAGCGCTTCGGCGGCACCGCACAGACGGGCGGCCCGGGCCGCGTCCCCAGCCTCGAGCGCCAGCTCGCCGGCAGCTTCCAGGGCGTATGCCCCCTCGCGCCGGGCACCCAGTTCGAGCACCAGCCCGAGGCTCTCGGCGATGAGTTCGCGGGCGCCCGCAAGGTCCTCGAGCCTGAGCGCGACCACGGCGATCGCCGAGAGCGTGAGCGCGACATGCTCGTGGTCCCCGACGCGGCGCAGGATCGCGAGCGACTCGCCGTAGAGACGGCGCGCGTCGGCCGGCTCGCCCAGGCGGGCGGCGACATACCCGAGATTGTGCAGCGCGAGCGCCGCGCCGCGCTCGGAGCCGAGCTTCCGGTAGAGCACGAGGCTCTCCTCGCCCGCCGTGCGCGCGGCCTCGAAGTCGCCCTGGTAGGTGGCGACCGTGCTCACCCCCGAGAGCGCGCGCGCCTCGCCCCGCACGTCGCCCTCGGCGCGGTGGATCGCGAGGCTGTTCTCGATCAGTGGCCGCGCCGCCGCATAGTCGCCCCGGTAGAGCGCGAGGCCGCCCGCGCGCACCAGCGCCTTGCCGCGTGCGGGCGTCGGAGCCGCGACCGTGTCGCGGTCGAGCGCCGCCTTGAGCGTGTTCCAGCCCAGCTCGAAGTGGCCGTGCGCCGACCAGAAGCGCGAGACTGCCGCCGCAAACGCCAGGCCCCGCATCGCGCCGTCGTCCGCGCTGGCGCACCAGTCGAAGGCCGCGAGCAGGTTGCCGTGTTCGGCCTCGAGCCGCGCCAGCCAGCGTGACTGGTCGGGGCCCATCAACCCGGGCTCGGCCTCGCGCGCGAGCTGCTCGAAGGTCGCGAGGTGGCGATCGCGCGTCGCGGGGCCCTCGCCTGCGGTATTGAGCTCCTCGAGCGCGAACTGGCGCACGGTCTCGAGGAAGCGGTATCGCGACCCGGCCTCCCCCCGATCGACCACAGCGAGCGACTTCTCGACCAGCCGCGTCAGGAGGTCGAGGGTCTCGAACTCGTCGCCGTTCTCGTCGCACACGAGGGTCGCGGTCTCGAGGGTCCAGCCGCCGGTGAACGCGGCGAGCGTGCGCAGGAAGCGCTTCTCGTCCAGGGTCAGCTGGTCGTAGCTCCACTGGATGGTCGCGCGCAGCGTCTGGTGACGCGGGAGCGCGGTGCGGCTGCCGCCGGTCAAGAGCCGGAAGCGGTCGTCGAGGCGCGCGCGAATCTCGGCCACGCCCAGCACCCGCAGGCGCGCGGCCGCGAGCTCGATGGCGAGCGGGATGCCGTCGAGCCGGCGGCAGAGGTCGGCGATGATCGGCGCCTCGGCGTCGGTGACCTGAAAGTCCGGGCGCACGTGGCGGCCGCGTTCGGCGAACAGGCGCGCCGCCTCGTACTCGATCAGGATCGCGGCGGTCGGCGGCGGTAGCAGCGGCGGGAGCGCGAGCGTCGGCACGCCGTGCAGCATCTCGCCCGGGATCGAGAGCGCCTCACGGCTGGTCGCAATCACGCGCAGTTCGGGCGCGGCCTCGAGCAACATCGCGGCCGTGGTGGCGCTCGCGGTCACGAGGTGCTCGCAGTTGTCGAGCACGAGCAGCGCCTTGCGCGGCGCGAAGTGGGCGCACAGGGTCTGGATCAACGGCTGCCCGGGCTCCTCACGCACGCCCGCGGCGGCGGCGATCGTCAGCGTGACGCGCTCGGGATCGGACACGGGGGCGAGGTCGACGAACCACGCGCCATCCGGCGACTCGGTGAGCAGCACGTCGGCGACCTTGAGGGCCAGACGCGTCTTGCCGCTGCCGCCGACGCCGGTGAGCGTGAGCAGCCGCGTCTGCGCCATCGCACGCACGCAGGCATCGATCTCGTCCTGGCGGCCGACGAAGCTCGACGCCTGGCGGGGCAGGTTGTGGGGCGCGACCTCGGGAGCCTCGCCCGCCATGATCGCGGAGGCGCGGCGGATCCCGAGCGCGTCCTCGATCTCGAGCCGCGCGGTCTTGAGGTCCGCGAGCCGCCCGTCGACGTCCTTGGTGAGCGAGCGCACGAGCAGCGCGCGGATGCGCGAGGGCGTGCGCTCGGGCAACGCGGCATAGTCGGGCTCGGCGAACAGCGCAGCCTTCATCGCCGTGATCGCATCACCCGGGAACGCGCGCCGCGCGGTCAGGCATTCGTAGAGCACGCAGCCGAAAGCGAAGGCGTCGGTGCGCTGGTCCTGTGCGCCGGCGCGGATCTGCTCGGGGCTCATGTACCCCGGGGTGCCGGAGACGCCCCTCAGGCTGGAGGTCCCGCCGGATGAGTCGCCGGCGATGGTCTCGTCGCCCGCCCTCGTCGCGTCGAGCTCGCCCGCAGCGAACGCGGTATCGAGCTCGCCGGGCGCGATCGTGACCTCGGCTGCGCCCGCGCGGGCGGGAGGCAAAGCCGGAGCGGAGGGCGCGGGAGCCGAAGCCGGCCCGGAGGGCGCGGGAGGCGACGCCGGCCCGGCGGAGGGCGCGGGAGGCGTGCCCGCGGCCGCGCTCCGCGTGTTCTCCGCGAGGCCGAAGTCGAGCACCTTGACCAGGCCACGCGGTCCCAGCATGACGTTGCCGGGCTTGATGTCCCTATGGATCACGCCGCGCTCGTGCGCAACCTCGAGCGCCTCGGCGATCTGCATGCAGACGCGCAGCGACTCCTCGAGCGGCAGCGCCCCGCGCTCGAGGCGCTCAGCCAGCGACTCGCCCTCAACCTTCTCGAGCACGAGGAACAGCGATCCGGGGGTCGGCTCCTCGAATCCGTAGATGGTGGCGACGTTGGGGTGGTTGAGCGCCGCAATCGCCAGCGCCTCCTGGCGGAAGCGCGCAAGGCGAGAGGGGTCGGCCGCGAACTCGGCCGGCAGCAGCTTGAGCGCCACCTCGCGGTCGAGGCGCGTGTCGCGCGCGCGCAGGACGGTCCCCATGCCGCCCTCGCCGAGCGGGCCGAGGATGAGGTAGGGACCGAGCGTCGAGCCGGTCTCGGTCATCGCTTTGCTACGGGGTGGGCCG
>JBKJOC010000093.1:0-7693 GCA_046595725.1 Candidatus Eiseniibacteriota bacterium | reverse complement strand
CGCCGCCGCGTTCGGTCGCTTCGTCGGCCCGGGCGTGGTGGTGGTCGGGCGCGATGCGCGCGCCAGCGGACCCTGGGTCTTCGAGGCCGTCGCCGCCGCGCTGTGCGGCGTCGGCTGCGACGTGCTCGACGTCGGCCCCGTGCCGACGCCCGCCGTCCAGGTCGCCGTGCTCGATCACGGCGCGGTCGGCGGCATCGTCATTTCCGCCAGTCACAATCCGGCGCCCTGGAACGCGCTCAAGCTGCTTGCCGCCTCGGGCGAGTTCCTCGACGCCTCAGCGTCGAAGAGATTTCTTGCCGGCACGGGCCAGGGCGGCGCCTGGGTGACGCACGAGGCGCTGGGCAAGGTCAGCGCCGCGCCGGGCGCCGTCGAGAGCCAGGTGCGGCGCGCGCTCGCGCTGCCCGCGCTCGAACGCGCACGCTGGCCGCGCGCGCCGCGCGTCGCGGTCGACGGCTGCAGCTCGGTCGGCGGGCTCGCCACGCCGCGCGCGCTCCGCGAGCTGGGTTGCGAAGTGATCGAGGTCGACTGTGTCCCCGACGGCGAGTGGAAGCGCGGGCTCGAGCCCGTGCCCGAGAACCTGGGCGCCCTCGGACGCGCGGTGGTCGAGGGCAGGGCCGACTTCGGGGTGGCGCACGACCCCGATGCCGACCGCTGCGCGTTGGTCGGGGCGGACGGCGTCCCGCTGGGCGAGGAGGCGACACTGGCCCTGGCCGTCCAGGTGGTGCTCGCGCGCACGCCCGGGACGGTGGTCACGAATCTGTCGACCTCGCGCATGGTCGAGGACATGGCCCTGGCCGCGGGCGTCCCGTTCTTCCGGACCCGCGTGGGCGAGGCCCACGTGGTGACCGGCATGAAGGAGCGGGGGGCCGTGATCGGCGGCGAGGGCAATGGGGGTGTGATCGCGCCCGGGGCCCACCTGGGGCGGGACGGCACGGTGGCCGCGGTCCTCACCTGCCAGGCATGGGCGGACGCCTCGGGCGACCTCGCCCGGGCCGTGCAGGGACTGCCGCGCTATGTCATGATGAAGGCCAAGTTGGACGGCGTCCGGGACTTCCCGGAGCGGGCCCTGGACCTCGAACGGCTGTTCGAGGGCTACGAGCTCGACCGCACCGACGGCCTGAGGTTTTCCCGGGAGAAGGCCTGGCTGCACGCGCGGCCCTCGGGGACCGAACCGATCGTACGCCTCATCGCCGAGTCGCCCGATCGCACCACGACCATGGAACTGATCGAACGCGCACGCCGGGCCTTCGCGGCCTGACGCTCGCATCACGCCCGGCAACGCCCTCGCCGAGGCTGTCCGTCATTGAGGGAGGCGTCATGTGCGGGATCGTCGGATACCTGGGTGACCAGGAGGTCGTGCCCCTGCTCGTCAAGGGCCTGGAGCGTCTCGAGTACCGTGGCTACGACTCCGCGGGCGTCGCGATCGTCGGGAACGGAGCGCTTGCGGGCGTCAAGTCCGTGGGCAAGATCAAGGCGCTCAAGGAGCGCATCGGCGACCAGACGTTCGAGGGCCGGCTCGGCATTGCCCACACCCGCTGGGCGACGCACGGCGCGCCGAGCGACCGCAATGCGCATCCCCACACCGACTGCAAGGGCCGGCTCGCCGTCGTGCACAACGGCGTGATCGAGAACTGGATGGCCCTGAAGAAGCTGCTCCTCGCCGAGGGGCATGTGTTCGCCACCGAGACCGACTCCGAAGTCCTCGCCCACCTGATCGAAAAGTACGTCCCCGGCCACACGCTCGACGAGGCGGTCTCGATCGCGCTCCAGCTGGTCGAGGGCACCTACGGCATCGCGGTGGTCTCAGCCGACCACCCGAACACGCTCGTGGGCGCGCGCCACGGCTCGCCCCTGGTCATCGGGGTCGGCGACGGCGAGACCTTCCTGGCCTCCGACGGCGCGCCGCTGCGCGAGCACACGTCGCGCGTGGTCTACCTCGACGAGGGCGAGATGGTCGTCATCGACGAGGAGGGCTACCGGACATTCACGATCGAGGGCGAGGTCGTCGACAAGCAGGTCGAGGAGCTGACCTGGGACCTCGAACAGATCGAGAAAGCCGGCTACGACCACTTCATGCTCAAGGAAATCCACGAGCAGCCCGAGTCGGTGCGCAACGCGATGCGCGGCCGCCTGCTGTTCGACGAGGGCACCGCCAAGCTGGGCGGCCTCAACCTGGACGAGGACGAGCTGCGGGACATCCGCCGCATCGTGATCACGGCCTGCGGCACGTCCTACTATGCCGGCCTGATCGGCGAGTACCTGCTCGAGGAGCACGCGCGGATTCCGGTCGAGGTCGAGTACGCTTCCGAGTTCCGCTACCGGAACCCGATCCTCGATGAGGGCACGCTGGTGATCGCGATCTCCCAGTCGGGGGAGACCGCCGACACGCTCGCCGCCATGCGCGAGGCCAAGCGCCGCGGCGCGACCGTGATGGGCATCGTGAACGTGGTCGGCTCCTCGGTCGCGCGCGAGGCCGGACGCGGCGTCTACATCCATGCCGGCCCCGAGATCGGCGTCGCCTCGACCAAGGCCTTCACCTCGCAGGTGACGGTGCTCGCGCTGCTGACCATGCACCTGGGTCGCCTGCGCGACATGTCCCGGGAGACCGGGCGTGCGATGGCCGCCGAGCTCGAGCTGATCCCCGAGAAGATCCAGAAGATCCTGTCGGCCGCGCCGGCGATCCAGGAGATCGCCGCCCAACTCGTGCGTCACAACAACTTCCTCTACTTGGGCCGCGGCGTGAACTACCCCGTCGCGATGGAGGGTGCGCTCAAGCTCAAGGAGATCTCCTACGTCCACGCGGAAGGCTACCCCGCCGCGGAGATGAAGCACGGCCCGATCGCGCTGATCGACGAGCACATGCCGGTGGTCTTCCTGTGCACGCGCGACGGCGCGCGCGAGAAGGTCATGACCAACATGCAGGAGGTGCGCGCGCGCCACGGCAAGATCCTGGCGATCGCCACCGAGGGCGATGCCGAGGTTCACAGCCTGTCGGATTTCGTGATCCCGGTGCCCAAGACGCTCGACGCGTTCACGCCGCTCCTTTCGGTCATCCCGCTGCAGTTGCTGGCCTATTCGATGGCCGTGCTGCGCGGGTGCGACGTCGACATGCCGCGCAACCTCGCCAAGTCCGTCACGGTCGAATGAGCGTCCCCCGAACGAGAAGGAGCCCGACCCGATGAGTCGATCCGCCGTCGCCAGTGCCGATGCGCCCAGGGCGCTGGGACCGTACTCGCAGGCCCAGGTCATCCAGTTCGGTTCGGCGCGCTTCTGCTACACGTCGGGCCAGGTCGGCCTCGACCCGAAGTCGGGCGCGTTGGCCGAAGGCATCGTCGCGCAGACCAGGCAGGTGATCGCGAACCTCGACGCGGTGCTCAACTGCGCGGGCTTCACGCTCTCAGACGTGGTCAAGACCACGGTCTTCCTCGTCGACATGGCGGACTTCGACGCCATGAACAAGGTCTACGCCGAGGCGTTCCCGGCGCCCCATCCCGCGCGCAGCACGGTGGCGGTCCAGGGGCTGCCGAAGGATGCGCGGGTCGAGATCGAGGTCGTGGCGGCGCGGCCGGGGCTCTGAGGGCCGGGGCCACGCGCGCGAGCATGCGGGAACGCATGGGTTCTGGTGGACCCCGAGGACTTCAAATCCTTCTGTCGGTCGCGGATCGCGGCCGGGGTGGGTTCGATTCCCACACGTTCCCGCCACAGCTTCTCCTCGTGCTGCTCCTGTTCCTGCCGGCGACCGCGCACGCGCAGGCCGGCGACGTTCCGGCAAGGGCGGACACGGTGCTCGGCGAGCGGCTGCGTCCGTGGCACGAGCGCCCCGCGGCGATCATGGCGCGCTCGGCGCTGCTGCCGGGCTGGGGCCAGCTTGAGAACGGACGTCCGCTCAAGGCGGGGCTCGCGCTCGCGCTCGAGGGCGTGGCCGGCGTGCGGCTGGTCCGGGCCTGGGGCGACGTCAACCAGGCCACGCGGCGCGAGAACCAGGCGCTCGCCCTGGGCGATGCCGCGGGCGCGGACCTGGCGCGCTCCGACTACGAGCGCGCCTTCAACCGCCGCGCGACCGCCGGATGGATGTTCGGCATCGCGCTGGCGCTTTCCATGGTGGACGCGTACGTCGACGCCCACCTGATCCAGTTCGACGCGGACTTCGGACCCGACCCCGCGCTGCCCGAGGACACCCCGGTCGGCGCGCTGCCGGGAACGCCCGGGCCGCGCCTGTCGCTTCGCTGGTCGTTCTAACCGTCGTGCACGAGAGAGAGAGCCATCGTTGAGCCGGATTCCGCCCGAGCGCACCCGCAACTTCTGCATCATCGCCCACATCGATCACGGCAAGTCGACGCTCGCCGACCGGCTGCTCGAGCTCACGGGGACGCTGACCAAGAAGGAGATGAAGGAGCAGGTGCTCGATGCAATGGACCTCGAGCGCGAGAAGGGGATCACGATCAAGTCCCACCCGATCGCCATGGAATACCTGGCGGATGACGGGCTGACCTACGCGCTCAACCTGATCGACACGCCCGGTCACGTCGATTTCACCTACGAGGTCTCGCGCAGCCTCGCGGCCTGTGAGGGCGCGGTGCTGCTGGTGGACGCGTCCCAGGGCGTCGAGGCCCAGACCTTGTCGAACTTCTATCTCGCGCTCGAGAACGGACTGACGATCGTGCCCGCGCTCAACAAGATCGACATGCCGGCCGCGCGTCCGGAGGAAGTGGGCCTCGAGCTGGCCCATCTCACGGGCGTCGAGACCCAGGACATTCCGGCCGTCTCGGCGAAGGAAGGCCTGGGCGTGCGCGCGCTGCTCGAGCACGTCATCAGGCACGTGCCCGCGCCGCGCGCGGCCCGGCTCGAGCCGCTGAAGGCGCTGATCTTCGACTCGCAGTTCGACCAGTTCCTGGGAGTCGTGATCTACGTGCGCGTGATGGAGGGGCGGGTCAAGGCGGGCGACATCATCCAGCTCGTCAGCAACGGCAAGAAGTTCGAGGTCGGCGAGGTCGGCCAGTTCCGTCTGCGGCGCGTGCCGATCGACGAGCTCGAGGCCGGCCAGGTCGGCTACATCGTCGCCGGCGTGCGCGACGTCGTGGACGCGCGCGTGGGCGACACCGTCGCCTCGGGCGCCTCGCTTGCGCCGACCGCGCTCCCCGGCTATCGCGAGGTCAAGCCGATGGTGTTCAGCGGCCTCTACCCGATCGACTCGAACCAGTACGAGGACCTCAAGGAGGCGCTCTCCAAGTTGCGCCTGAACGACGCCGCGCTGCTCTACGAGCCCGAGACGTCGGTCGCGCTGGGCTTCGGGTTCCGCTGCGGATTCCTCGGCCTGCTCCACATGGAGATCGTGCAGGAGCGCCTGCGCCGCGAGTACGGCGTCGACCTGATCGCGACCGTGCCGAGCGTCGAGTACCGCGTGCTGCTGACCAACGGCGACGTGGTGGCGGTCGACAATCCCGCGGCGCTGCCGCCGCCGACCACGATCGAGCTGATCGAGGAGCCCTACGTCCGCGCCCACGTGCTGGTGCCGCACGACTACGTCGGCAACATCATGAAGCTCTGCCAGGAGAAGCGCGGCATCTACCTCAAGATGGAGTATGTCGAGGAGCGGCGCGCGCGCCTCGAGTACCGCCTGCCGCTGGCCGAGATCGTGATCGACTTCTACGACCGGCTCAAGAGCATCTCGCGTGGTTACGCCTCGCTCGATTATGAATACGACGGCTACGAGCAGGCGGACCTGGTCAAGCTCGACCTGCTGCTCAACAGCGAGCCGGTCGACGCCCTGTCCTGCATCGTCCACCGGGACCGTGCCTACGAGTGGGGTCGCGAGCTGGCGAGCCGGCTCAAGACGCTGATCCCGCGCCAGATGTTCACGATCGCGATCCAGGCCTCGATCGGCGGCAAGGTCATCGCGCGCGAGACCATCTCGGCGCTGCGCAAGAACGTGACCGCCAAATGTTACGGCGGTGACATTTCGCGCAAGCGCAAGCTGCTCGAGAAACAGAAGGAAGGCAAGCGACGTATGAAGCAGATCGGTACCGTCGAGGTGCCCCAGGAGGCATTCCTCGCGGTGCTCAAGGTCGATCGATGAGATCGCAATGTCCCTTCAGGAGGTCTTCATGAACGCTCGCCCCGAGCGCAAGTCGAAATCCCTGCTGCGCGAATACAGCGAGGCCATCGTCTACGCGATCCTGCTGACGGTCGTCCTGCGCGCGTTCGTGCTGCAGGCCTTTCGCATTCCCTCGGAGTCCATGCTCGACACGCTGCTGGTGGGCGACTTCCTGTTCGTCAACAAACTCGACTACGGTCCCAAGGTGCCGTTCACGGAGACCCGCCTGCCCGGCCTGCGGCATCCCGAGCCGGGCGACGTGATCGTGTTCCAGTATCCGGAGGATCCGCGGCGCGACTACATCAAGCGCTGCGTCGCGACCGGCGGGCAGGTGGTCGAGGTCAAGGACAAGGAACTGTTCGTCGACGGCAAGAAGAAGGTCGAGCCCTACGTCAGGCACATCGATCCCACGGTTCATCCGGGGAGCTTCGATCCGCGCGACAACTTCGGTCCCTTCACGGTGCCGCCCAACAGCCTGTTCATGATGGGCGACAACCGCGACAACTCGAACGACAGCCGCTTCTGGGGACCGGTCGCCATGACCCTGGTCAAGGGCCGCGCCATGTTCCTCTACTGGTCGTGGGACCCGGAGCGCAAGTGGCCCCGCTTCCAGCGCATCCTGACCGCGATCCGGTAGCGCCTCTGTCCGAGCCCATGGACCTGCCCGAGCCGCTCGGGGCGGGGGTGTATGTGCACGTGCCGTTCTGCCACGTGCGCTGTCCCTACTGCGACTTCGCCGTCCGGCCCTACAAGGCGGAGGAGGCGCCGCTGTTGGTCCGCGCCGCCGCCGCCGAGGCTCGCCTGCGCGCGCCTCAAGGCGGGGCGCCCTGGGGCAGTCTTTATTTCGGCGGTGGCACGCCCAGCCGGCTGGAGGCGGGGGACTTTCTCGCGCTCGTCGGCGGGCTCGAGGACACGCTCGTGTTCGCGACCGGCCACGAACGCGCGCTCGAGGCGAACCCCGAGGATCTCGACGACGCGCGGCTTGCCGCCTGGCGCGAGGCCGGCGTGACGCGGCTCTCGATCGGGGCCCAGTCGCTCGACGACGCGGAACTCGCGCGGCTCGGGCGTGTGCACGACGCGGCCGCGGTGGGCAAGGGCATCGCACGCGCCCGCGCCCTGGGCTTCGCGAACCTGAGCGTCGACCTCATGTACGCCTTCCCGGGGAACGACGAGGCGCACTTCGCGGCGAGTCTCGCGCGGGCGATCGACCTCGCGCCCGACCATGTCTCGGCCTACGCCTACACCGCCGAGCGCGGGACGCCCATGGGCGAGGCGGTGAGGAAGGGCAGCGTGCTCCGCCCCGATGAGGACGCCGAGGCTGCGCTCTTCGACCTCGCTCGCGACCGCCTGGAGGATGCCGGTTTCAGGCATTACGAAATTTCCAACTTCGCGCGCCCGGGCTTCGAGACCCGCCATCACCTGCAGTACTGGCGGCGCGGCGAGTACTTCGGCCTCGGGCCCTCGGCGGTGAGCTTCCTCGAGGGCCGGCGCACGCGCGCGCCGCGCGGGCTCGAGGCGTGGGCGCGCTCGATCGAGGACGGCTCGGCGCCCGCGGGCTGGGTGGTGGACGATGCGCGGCCGCACGCGATGTTCGAGACC
>JBKJOC010000467.1:0-5222 GCA_046595725.1 Candidatus Eiseniibacteriota bacterium | reverse complement strand
CACTGGAGTGCGCCTGGTCGCGCCCCACCTGACACCTGAGAACGCGAACGAGCTGCTCGCTGCCGCTTCGCACCGCTCGAAGCCCGAGATCGAGAGCCTGCTCGCCGAGCGCTTCGGACGCCCCGAACCGCCGGCCGCAAAGCTCATTCCGACAACCCAGTTTCAGTCCCATCGGGTTGTCCAGGCGCACGTTCCCCAGGACGGGAGTCGCCAGGCCGAACTCGTTCCGGAACGAGTTGACCCTCCTGCGGAACTCGTTCCGGAACGAGTTGAACCCCCGCTCCCGCCGCCCGTCGAGCAGTTCCGCCTTCATGTCACGCTCGGCCGCAGCACCCACGACAAGCTGCGCTACGCGCAGGCCCTGCTCGGGCACGCCGTTCCCTCAGGCGACGTCACCGAAGTGCTCGACCGCGCGCTGGACGCGCTCATCGGTCAACTCGAGAAGCGCAAGTTCGGGGCGACCAGGAAGCCGCGCGCGCAGGCCCGCCCTTTTGTTCGCAAGCGTCACATACCCGCCCGGACGCGCCGCGCGGTGTGGGAGCGGGACCAGGGGCGATGCACGTTCGAAAGCGACGACGGACATCGCTGCGGATCGCGCCGATTGTTGGAGTTCGACCACGTCGACCCGATTGCGCGCGGAGGGCAGGCAACCGCGGATCGCATCCGGCTGCGCTGCCGGGCCCACAATCAATACGAGGCGGAAAGGGTCTTCGGGGCGGAGTTCATGCGGCAGAAGCGCGTGAAGTCACGAGAAGGAGAGGGCGCATTGCCTTGAGCTAGGAATTCTGCGAGCCCCGCCTCTGGCACGAGGGGCACCAGTAGGTCGATCGTCCCGTCTGCACGATCCGCTTGATGGGCGCGGCGCAGCGCGTGCACGGCTCGCCCTCGCGGTCGTAGACCAGGAGCGCCGAGCCGTAAGCCCCCGGCCGGTCGTCCATGTCCCGAAAGCTCGAGAACGTCGTCCCGCGATGCTCCACCGCCTGGTCGAGCACCGCGTGGATCTCGCGCGCGAGGCGATCGCGTTCGGGAGGCTTCAGGGTGTGGACGAGCCGCCGTGGCGAGATCCCCGCGCGGAACAACGCCTCACTCGCGTAGATATTGCCGATGCCCGCAATCCGCTTCTGGTCGAGAAGCAGGTGCTTGATCGGACCGCGGCAGCGGGCGAACAGGGCGGCCAGCCGCGCGCCGTCGATCTTCTCGGCCAGGGGATCGACACCTCCGCCCGTAGCACCGATAGCTGCCGCGTCGCTCGTGGCCGGCTCCGCCCAGTCGAGCATGCCGAACCGCCGCGGGTCTTCGTACGATAGAGCCGAACCGTCCGCGAAGCGCAACAGCGCGTGCGTGTGCGGCGGCAGCTTGCGAGGCGAGCCGGGATCCGTCGAGTGGAACCGAAAATGTCCCGTCATCCCGAGGTGCGCGACAATCCTCGCGCCGCCGACGAGATCGATCAGAAGGAACTTGCCGTGGCGCCGCACTCCCACGACCGTGCGCCCGCGTGCGCGCCGCGCCAGCGCGGGGGGGACGGCCTTTCGCAGCTTGAAGCCGGAGAGCCAGACCGAGCGCAGCGTTCGCCCCGTCAGGTGGCGGGCCAGGGCGCGCCGCACCGTCTCGACTTCGGGAAGTTCAGGCATGGCCGGACAGTAGGGGCGGGGAACATGGCCTGTAAAGCGGGGCCTATTCAGACTTGTCGCGGCGGCGATCCCGGCATTTAATCATGCGCATGCTGAAGATTCGCCTCACCCTGACTACCCTCCTCGCGTTCTTACCGCTGCTCCCCGCCGCGGCGACGTCGACGGCGCACGCGCAGGCGTACCGCTCCTCGATCCTCCACGTCGAAGCGGCCGCACCGGCGGAGACACCTCTGCCCGATCGCGCAGGCGTCAAGCCGTGGCTCGCGGACACGCCCGATTCGGCCGGGGTGGATACGTTGGTTCGCCAGGCACTCCATCCGCCGGAAGTCCAGGAGCTGCACCTCCAGCCCCCGCTTGTCCAACCGATCGTGGTCGGCGCCCTGGCCACGATCGCTGGCGCCTACGCCGGGGCCCAGATCGGCGACCTGATCGAGGGCAACTCCGGCTCCAGCTCCGAGTACCTCCCGGTTGGTGCGGCGATCGGGTTTCTCGTCGGCGAAACGATCGGACTCCCGTTGGGAGTGCATTTCGGGAATGCCCGCCGCGGCAATTTCGCTGGCGATCTCGGGATATCCCTCCTGGGGCACCTGGGCGCGATCGGGCTCGCGGGGCTCACCGGCAGCCTGGTCGGATACGCGATCGGAGTGGCGGGCCAGCTCGCGATCACGGTCGCCACCGAGCGCCACGTCGGTGGACGCAAGGCGCGGGAGCGGGCGGCGCGCGCCGAGCAGCCGTAAGCGGCTCAAGCGGGAAGCCGTGGCCCCTAGCCGCTTGCCCCTCGAGCGCGCGGCGTGTCAAAGTGCGCGCGTGAGCGCACCCAACCGCAAGGTCTTCGACGAAGTCGCCGCGCTCGCAACCGAGCAGCGCAAT
This sequence comes from Candidatus Eiseniibacteriota bacterium, assembly GCA_046595725.1. Taxonomy (GTDB): domain Bacteria; phylum Eisenbacteria; class RBG-16-71-46; order RBG-16-71-46; family DASYSL01; genus JANPEF01. The sequence continues at coordinate 2,721 of JBKJOC010000467.1, read as the reverse complement.
CCGCGCACCATGGACCTCGACCGGCTGTCCGTGCGCGAGGTGCTCGAGCGCATCAGCGACGAGGACCGCACCGTCGCTGACATCGTGCGGGCCGAGATCCCGCACATCGAGCGCGCGGTCGGGCTGGCGCGCGAGGCGATCGAGGCCGGCGGCCGGCTGCTCTACGTCGGCGCGGGCACCAGCGGCCGCCTGGGCGTGCTCGACGCGGCCGAGTGCCCGCCGACGTTCGGCACCCCGCCCGAGTGGGTCCAGGGCATCATCGCCGGCGGCTACGGCGCGCTCATCCAGGCGGTCGAGGGCGCGGAGGACCGCGAGGACGACGGCGCCGACCAGGTGCGGCGCGCGCGCGTCGATCCGCGCGATTTCGTGCTCGGGATCGCGGCTTCGAGGCGCACGCCATTCGTCGTCGCCGCGCTGAACGAGGCCAGGAGCCTGGGTGCCAGGACCGGCCTCCTGACCTGCACGCCGCGGAGTGAAGTCACACTCGAGCTCGACGTCGCGATCTGCCCCGTGGTGGGCCCGGAGGCGATTATGGGCTCGACTCGCATGAAGGCCGGCACCGCGCAGAAGCTCGTGCTCAACATGATCTCGACCGCGACCATGGTGCAGTTCGGCAAGCTCTACGAGAACATGATGGTGGACCTGGGCTCGACCAGCCAGAAGCTGATCGAGCGCGGCCGCCGCACGCTCATGACCGTGACCGGCCTTGGCTACGAGGCCACCTGCGCGCGCCTCGACGAGGCGGGCGGCCACGTCAAAACCGCGATCGTCATGACGCTCGCTCAAGTCGACCGCGCGACCGCCGAACATCGTCTCAACAAGGCCCGCGGCTTCGTGCGCGCCGCCATCGAGGGAGGGACCCCGTCATGAAGCGACTCCTCGCGTGCGTGCTCCTCGCGCTCGTGCTGTCCGGATGCGGCGACAAGAGCAAGGGCACGGGCAAGGGCACGACCACGGGCGCGAGGTCGGTGGTCGTGTTCTGGCAGTTCTTTCCGGCAGAGCAGATCAATCCGGTGCTCGACGAGTTTCGCCGACAGAATCCCGACATCGACGTCCAGATGGAACAGCTCACCTGGCAGAGCGGCCTCGAGAAGATCACGGCCGCGACCGCCGCCGGCAACGTGCCCGACCTGTGCGAGCTGGGCTCGACGTGGTTTCCGCGCTTCGCCGCGCAGGGCGCGCTCGCCGACTGGAGCGACTCGACCGCGCCCCTAGCCGGCGACCTGCTCCTCGCGGACCTGGCGAAGGTCAACGGCAAGAGCTACGGATTGCCGTGGGCGGTCGGCACACGCGCGCTGTTCTGGAACAAGGAGCTGTTCGCGCGCGCGGGCATCGATACGACGAATGGCCCCGCGACATGGCCCGAACTGCTCGCTGCGGCCCGGAAGGTCAACGCGCTCGGCAACGGCATCGCGGGCTACGGCGCGAATGCGGGCGAGCGCTATGTCCTGTTCAAGAAGTTCATGCCCTACGCCTGGAGCAACGGCGGGCAGCTCCTGACCGCGGACATGAAGGCCTCGGCCTTTGACTCGCCCGCAAACGTCGAGGCGCTCGACTTCTATCTCACGCTGGCCAAGAACGGCCGCGTCGACCGCCAGGATCAGCTCGACGAGGCGTTCATGCAGGGCAAGCTCGGGGCCCAGATCTCGGGCGCGTGGTTGTTCCGGAAGATCCCCAAGCAGGCGCCCGGCCTCAACTACGGCGTGACGCTGGTGCCGAAGCCTGCTTCGAATCGGGGAGTCAACGCCTCGTTCGCGGGCGGCGAGATCCTGACCTCGTTCGCGAAGTCGCGCAACCAGGCCGGAGCCTGGCGGCTGGCGCGCTTCCTCGCCTCGCGCGAGCCCGCGCTCATGCTGGCGAAGGCGAACCAGAGCGTTCAGCCCGCGGCACGCGGCACGGAAAACGACCCCTGGTACCAGGCGCGCCCGATGGAGCGGGTTCTGATCGAGCAGCTCGCGCTCGCGGTACCGACCCCGAACCATCCCGCCTGGCTCGACATGGAGTCCGCGATCGAAGACGAGGTCGAGAAGGCGCTCTACGGCAGGGCCACGGCGGCCGCGGCGGTCAGGAGCGCGAGCGGTCGTATCGACGCCCTTGCCAGGGGTGCGGAGCCCGCGGCACGGTGACGCCGAAGGCGGCGAAGCGCAGGAGGAGGTTCGACCCCGCGACCTGGATCCTGCTGTCGCCCTGGATCCTCTCGCTGCTGGTGTTCGGCCTCTATCCGTTCGGCTTCTCCTTCGCGCTCTCGTTCTTCGACTACTCGCCGCTCGATCCCGCCGGAGCGAAGTTCCTCGGCCTCGCGAATTACGCGGAGGCGCTGCGCGATCCGCTGTTCTGGACCGCGCTCAGGAACACGCTCCTGTTCGTCTTCGGGACGATCCCGTTCACGACCGCGCTCGCTTTGGCGCTCGCGCTCGCGCTCAAGTCGCGGTTCCGCGGGCGCGACTTCTTCCGCGCGGGCTTCTTCCTGCCGACCGTGGTCTCGGTGGTCGTCATCAGCCTGGTGTGGAAGGGTCTCTACGCACCCGAGGGTCCGCTCTCGACGCTCGTGCGCTCGCTCGGCCTGACGCCGCCGCGCTGGCTGCTCGAGCCCGACACCGCACTGGCCTCGATCATGGCGATGGATGTCTGGGCGGCCAGCGGCTACTACATGGTGATCTTCCTCGCCGGGCTCCAGGCGATCCCGGAGGAACTCTACGAATCCGCCGCGCTCGAGGGCGC
>JBKJOC010000388.1:0-3128 GCA_046595725.1 Candidatus Eiseniibacteriota bacterium | reverse complement strand
GTCGGATTGAGGCAGTACTTCTCGATCTCGCCGCTCGGGGACCTCTGGTTCCACGGCGCGTCGAACGGCGGCGTGATGGCGCACAGCGAGCCGCCGGTGCGCCAGCTCCTGGCCGCTCCCAATCCGGGGGAGGCGTGGACCGACACCGTGTTGTTCGAGAGCTTCCTGCCGGGGATGGTGCCATTCGTGCGGACCAGCTACCGCTATGAGTGGACGCTATCCGAGACCGCGCGCCTCGTGCTCCCGGGCGGGACCTTCCGCGCCATAAGGGCGCGCTCCCTGGTCTACGATGGGCCGCCCCTGCCGGACGCCCCCGCCTTGCTTCAGGGCTCGCTCAACGGGACCGCCGACGTGCTCGCGCGCCTGGGCGTCCAGATGAAGCCGGGACCGATCGAGATCTTCAAGGGGTTCTGGTTCGCGCGCCACGTGGGGATCGTCGCCCGCGACTGGCCGTTCGGTGAGGGACCGGAGAACGTGAACGTGCGCACGGTCGAGCTCATGGGGCGCGGCACCGGCCCGGTGCCGCCGCCGCCCCTGCCTCCGGGAACCGGCTAGGGGGCGGCTATGAGCGGGCCGGCGTCAGTGATCGCGGACGGGTCCTCGGCCAGGCCGACGATTCGTCCCGGATGATTCGCCAGGTCCATTCCCATCCGCGCCTCTTCCGAGAGCCACGCCGATTCGTAGTGACCGGGCTCGCCGGCCAGCGTCACGAACATCGCCCCCAGGAACAACGCCCGCGCCCGCGCGTTCTGCGCCGCACGCGCGAGCAGCGTGCGGAAGTCGGGCGTAGGCTCGCAGGCCACGACCAGGCTGCGGGCCGCCGCGTGCGCCATGGTCGACGCCTTGACGCCGCGCACCAGGTCGACCACGACCGCGGATGCGCCCTCGTGCAGCGCCTGGCGCAGGTTCTCGTCCAACTGCGCGGGCGTGGTGGCGCGCAGGGAAAGCGGGCCCGAGCCACCCTCGTTGAGGGTCTCGCTCAAGAGCACGGTGAAGCGCCCACGCACCGCGAACTCCTCGGCCAGGGCGCGCGCAGTGACGCTCCGCCCGGCCGCCGGCGGCGCTCCGAGCCAGACCAGACCACGCGGTGAGGCCGCGGCTTCCTCGAGCCATTCCTCGGGCAGGCCGGCCGCGGTCCAGTCCATCGAGGGCGGCACGCCCTTGATGAACAGGGCCTCGCCGCCCGCCTCACGCAAGAGCGACACGATGAACGCGCCGCTCGGGGACTCGCGGCGCTGCGCCCCCACGCTTGCGCCCAGGGCCGCGATCGCCATCGTCACCGTGTCGGGCGAAATTGCGCCCGGCAGGGACGTCATGTAACCGTCCTTGAGCCCGAGCGCCGGTTCGCCCGGGCGCAAGAGGACCGCCGACAGCGACGCCAGCCGAGCCTGCTCCCACAGTCGCGCCAGCGGGTCCGCCGAACCGCCCACGCCGCCGCGCTCGCCGCGCAGCGACTGGAACACCTGCCGCAACTCGTCCCCGGATTCCTGCCGCTTCTTGATCGCCTCCTCGTGCGTCCACTGCTCGGGCCGGTCGTGCTCCGGGCCCTCGCCGCGCTGGGCGCATTCCTCGCGCCGCTCATCCATGAAGCGCGCGATGTCGAGGATGAGCGACTCGGTTCCGGTCTGGATGCTGCGCAGGGGCGGCGGCGGCTGCAGCCGGAAGACGAAGGTCCCGCCCGACCAGGCGAAGATACGGTAGGCCGCCTCCTCGCCGTCGGCCAGCGCATCGTCGACCGCGTTGACGATCTGGCCGTGGTCGAAATAGAGCGCGCCGCGCTTCCCGCGCGCCTCGACTTCGAGCACGCCCGTCTTCTGCCCGAGCAGGAGGAACTGGCAGATCTCGAACAGGTCGGTCTGGTCGAGGCGTCCCGACAGCAGGATCGCCTCGTCGACCACCCGCACCGGCGCGGCCTCGATCACGGCGCTCGAACGGAAGCGGCTCACAGGGGGTTTCCGCCGACGCGGGCTGCGAGCGAGCCGGGGCGATTCGGGTTCGACTCATCCTCGACCACGGCCGCAGCGCCGAACGCGCTCAGGATGTCCCCGAGCCCGCCGTTCGGATCCTTTGCGCCGGCGGCGACCGGCGCAACGGGCGCAGTCCCGGCGCCCGGCCCGCCCGCGCCCGCCGTCCGGCCCGCGCCTTCCCGGGCCGCGCGCTCGAGCACCTCGGCGTCGATGCCGTAGCCCGCCGCTTCGCCCGGCCCGACGACGCCCTGCTTGACGAGCGCGAGGACCGAGTCCTCGAACGTCAGCATGCCGTCGCGCTTGCTGGACTGCATGACGCTGGCGAGCTGGAACGTCTTCTTCTCGCGGATCAGGTTCGAGACCGCCGGCGTGCCGAACAGGATCTCGACCGCGGCCGCGCGGCCCCTGCCATCGGCGCGCCTGAGGAGGCGCTGCGCCACGATGCCCTTGAGCGACTCGGAGAGCTGGCTCCTCACCTGGTTCTGCTGGTCCGGGGGAAAGGCGTCGAGGATGCGGTCGACGGTCGCGATCGCGCTCTGCGTGTGCAGGGATCCCAGGACGAGTTGGCCGGTCTCGGCGGCCGAGATCGCGAGCGCCAGCGACTCGTGGTCGCGCATCTCGCCGACCAGGATCACGTTCGGATCCTCCCTGAGCGAGGCTCGCAGGGCGGTGGCGAACGAGCGCGTGTTACGGCCGACCTCGCGCTGATTCATCAGGCAGCCCTGATTCTTGTGCACGTACTCGATCGGGTCCTCGAGCGTGATGACGTGCTTCTTCCGCGTACGATTGATCTGGTCGACGATCGCCGCCAGCGTGGTCGACTTGCCGGAGCCCGGGGGGCCGGTGACGATCACGAGCCCGCGGTTCATCTCCGCGAAGCGCAGGACCTGGGGCGGAAGTCCGAGCTGCTCGACCGTCAGGATCCGGGTGGGCAGGAGCCGGAACGCGGCCGCCATGCCGTTCGCCTGTTGGTAGACGTTGCAGCGCAGGCGCACCACCGACGGCACTTCATAGGCGAAGTCCACTTCCTCGCGCGCTTGATAGCGCTCGAGCTGGCTGTCGGTCATGATTTCGGCGAGCAGGCCCACGATGACTTCCGAGGTGAGCGGCTCGTACTCGATCGGGCTCAGTTCGCCGTGCAGGCGGAGCATGGGCGGCGAT
>JBKJOC010000251.1:0-2573 GCA_046595725.1 Candidatus Eiseniibacteriota bacterium | reverse complement strand
GCACGCGTGGCGGCGTGGAAAACGGCTGCGTGAATTGAAAGATTGCACGGATGGCCTCCCGGGGAACCCCCACATTCCGGAGTCACCGAGGCAGCGGTCTCCTCGGCGTCAGGGTTTTTGAACCCCGATCTGACGGACCAGATTCGAATACGCAGTGAAGACCTGGTACCGAACGAACGTGGATCGCGCCCCTTGGCGCGTTCCCGGTGGGGGACATTTGATCGGCTTTGGATGGGTGCGCCACTCGGCGCGAGCTCTCCTGATCGGGACGCTTGCGTTCTCATGGATCGAGGTCCGCGTCGCAGGAGCGGCCGTTCCGCCGGAAGACTCGCGCCCGCTGCCTCGTCAGGCGGCGGACACGGCGTCGCCCTTGAAGGCCGTGAAGGAACCCGCTCCCGAGCGACCTCGACCGATGGGGCGTGTGGTCCAGTTCCCCGAAGAAGTGGTTCGCGGCACCGGCATCACCTTCGGCAATTCCGGTGCGATGACGATCTCGATGCCCTCGGCCGAGGCCCAGCGCCTGCCCGGCGGCTTCGCGGATCCGACGCGCTTCCTGACGTCGCTGCCCGGAATCTCGAACGACTCGGACTTCGACGGCCTGCTGTTCGTGCAGGGCGGCGACGGCGGGCAGAACCGGATCCTGGTCGACCAGGTCTCCGTCAGCGATGCCTATCACTTCGGCGGCGTTGTCAGCGTGCTCAACACGGACGTGATCGACCGGCTCGAGTTCATGTCGGGCGGCTACACCGCCGAGTACGGCGACGCGCTGTCGGGCGTGCTCAAGATCAAGCGCCGGGTCGGCAACCTGGCGGACGTGCGCGGCTCGGCGGGTCTCTCGCTCCTGACCGCCAACGGCACGCTCGAGGGGCCGCTCGGCTGGGACGGCAAGGGCTCGTGGCTCGTCGCCGCGCGGCGCTCGTATGTCGACCAGGTGCTCAAGAGCCGGATGGCGGGACCGGCGGCGTTGCCGGCCTACTGGGACCTCGATGCGCGCGTCTTCCGGCGCGTCGGCGCGAACGACCTGCGCTTCGGGTTTCTGCGCTCGGGCGACTTCCTGTCGGCGCGGCTGGGCGACACATTCTCGTTCGCGCCGGCGGAGTCGTCGGGGCTCGAGTGGAATCGCCGGCTCACGCTGGCCTCGCTCAACTGGGAACGCCCGGCCGGCCGCTGGGCGCTGACGCAGGCGATCGCCTACGCGTGGCGTTCGCAGGCGCTCGAGCTGTTCGGGGGACTGCCGCAGCACGCCGAGCAGACGTCGCGCACGTTCGACTGGCGCGGGGATGCGCGGCGGCCGTCGCGGCGCATCACGTGGGTGACGGGCGCGCAGCTGACTCACGCCCACACCCTGTACGGACTCGACATCAATCGGCTCTCGATCCTCGAGCCGGACCGGCGCTCGAATCCGCGCTCGCCGCTCGACACCTTGCGCGTCACCTCGAGCTACGAGGGGCGGAACGTCTACATGGCCGGCTACGTGCAGGCCGAGACGGGACTGGTCGACTCGACGCTGAGCGCGATCCTAGGACTGCGCGTCGAGCGCTCTTCGCGCAGCGGCCAGACCGAGCCTTCGCCGCGGGTGCGCCTGTCGTGGCGCACGCCGGTGGCCGGGCTGGTCGTGCACGCGGCGGCGGGGGACTACCTGCAGTTCCCGGGGGACCGGCTCGAAGCCGATCCGACGGTCGGAAACCCGAACCTCAAGGCCGAGCGCGCGCGTCACCTGGTGGTGGGCGCGGCGCGCACGTTCGATCGCGGGGCGCGGTTGTCGCTGCAGGGCTATCACAAGAGCCTGAGCGACCTGATCGTGTTCGACGCCAGCGCGCCCGCGGGCACGCCGCCTTACTCGAACCGCGGACGGGGCACGGCGCGCGGCCTCGAGTTCCTGGCGCACATGCCGCGCACGCGCTGGGACGGTTGGGTGTCGTACACGCTGGGCGAGGTGCGGTACCGGGACTGGGAGGGCGGCGCGGAGTACGCGCCGGCGCAGGACCTGAGGCACACGATCGCGTTCGTCGGCCGCGTTCGGCCGGCGGAAGGTTGGACGTTCGGCGTGAAGTGGCGGGCCCAGAGCGGCCGCCCCTACACGCCGGTCGTGGGACGCGAGGACTTGTCCGAGTTCTACGACGGCGTGGGCTTTATCCCCGTTCTGGGGACGTATCACGGGGGCCGGTTTCCCTGGTATCACCGCCTCGACGTGCGGGGCGAGCGTGCGTTCCGGCTGGGCGCCACGCGCGTCACCGCGGCACTCGAGGTGATCAATGCCTACGGCCGCCACAATCTGTACGACTACCGGTACGTCGACGGCTACAGCCGCGCGGAGCCGGTGCGGATGCTCCCGTTCCTGCCTTCGTTCGGCGTGACGGTTGCGTTCTAGGGATGGAGAGCAAGAGCAGTTTCCCAGGGTTCGACGAATCGCGACGTCGGGCTCACGTTTCCACTCGCAGGAGGTGCACCATGCGCGCAGCACGTTTCCTTTCCCTGGCCGTTTTCCTGGTCATGGGCTTCGCCGGCACGGCGATGGCCCAGGTCTACAACAACACCCCGGGCGTCTACACCGACGTCAAGGTCGGCGTCGT
>JBKJOC010000190.1:0-5388 GCA_046595725.1 Candidatus Eiseniibacteriota bacterium | reverse complement strand
TCCCCCGCCTTGAAACACAGTCAAATGGTAAATTGCGGCTTCTTGGAATAGGGGTGACGGTGCCTCAGCGGATCGTGCTCTATCAATGGGATCGGACCGAGTGGATGGTCGATCCTTTCTTGAACCCCGGAACGGGCGGACTTCTGAATCCCGTCCTCGCACCCCCTGGCGAGGAGTATGTTGCCTTTGCCGGGCTCGTTCCGGTCGATGTCTTCGGCACAAAGGTCTATTTCTACTTCCTTCAGACGCTGCCGGAGAATTCGGGCATTCCGGATACTCTCGCGATCATCCGTGGCGGTTACTGGATGTTCGCGGGGGCGGTCAGCGCCACCCGGCGGTGGGTTCTAATCTCTGACTATGGAACGCTTCGCCTCTTCACCTCCCTCAAGCCTGGCCACAACTGGACCGAGCGCGTGATCGAAGGCAACGGCAGCCAAGGGGTTTCCCTCGCCGTCGTCAACGACTCGACGGTCCTCGCTGCCTGGTGCGCCAGTCCCGTGATCACCTCGGCGATCATCACCCCAGACAGCGTCCGGATCGTTCCCGGCACGGCGACCGGGCTGCTCGTTGCGGCACCAAGGCTTCGGCCTCGTCCTTCGGGAGGCTTCTGGCTGGGATGGAGTACGGACGAACAGTTCGTCTCGCTTTCCAGCCTCGATGGCGACCGTTGGGGCCCGCCGACCCTGATCGACTGCGCCTACCTGAACGGTGATCAATACATCGGGCAAGTTCCCGACCTCAGCCGCGACACGGGAGAATTCCCGGTGATCGCCTGGTCGGCCTACAGCACCCGAAGCGGGCGCGACGTGATCTGCGTGAGTTGTCCCACCGATTCCGGATATCCGATCGCGGAAGAGGTGCCCCAGCCCAATGAAGGACTCCTCGCCAGCCCTGCCCGGGACGAGAACGGCGACGTCTGGCTGGCGTGGTTCAAGTACTTCGATGGGGCATTCTGGATTCACAGCTACACCTCGGTCACGGTGACCAATCTCGGGGTCGATGGTTCCCCGTTCCTGCGGAACGTGCGCTGGCAGCTCACTGGTCCGGCCCCGAAGAGCTGGTGGACGGTCGAGCGTGCCGACTCCGACACGAACTTCGTGGCGGTCGGGCGCGTGCAGGCGGGGAGCGGTCCTTTCGTCGCGTGGGTGGACAGCTCGGCGGTGGAGCGGAGCTATCGCTACCGGATCCGGCGAGACTGCCTCGACGAGCGCTACGTGCTGTATTCGAACGTGGTGGAAAGCCGTCCCGATCAGCTCGTTTCGCTTCCGATTTCCCTTCGGATTTCGTCGGCAAATCCCGCGCGATCTGGCTCCCGAGTCCGTCTGAATGGGGCGATCCCCGGCGCGGTGATCGTGGAGCTCTATGACGTGAGAGGCCGGCGGGTGGGTCGCCTGGGCGCGACCGCCGGCCAGGGCGGCGATGCCGAAGTTGGGATCGGATCGGCTTCGGGCGACAACGGAGCTGCCCTGGGGCGAGGGCTTTATTTCGTGCGCGCGACCGACTCGAGAGGCCGGGTGTCACCGGCGGTCAAGCTCGCGCTGCTGTAGCGCTCCCTTCCAATCTGCTGCCCAAGTTCGGTCTGCTTCGCCCGCGATCCCTCGCACCGGTTTCGATCACGATGGGTGAAACCCTGATCGACCTCCATCACCTGCTCGAAGGCACGCGCGACGCCTGACCAGGCGCGCTGTTTTGGCGGCCCGCCCCCGACAAGCAAAACGGGCCCCGTCCGAAGACGGAGCCCGTGGCTTGAAACCCTGCGGATGCGACTAGCGGTACAGCGACTTCACCTTGCCCCACGAGCCGATCGAGGCCGGGGTGGAGAGGCAAGCCGAGTTCCTCGGCGACGAGGAGTTCCGGGGCACCGGGCTCGTCACGACCGTGAAGTCGGCCGTGTTGTTGTCGGTGTCGGTCATCCCGCCAGCGTTGCGAACCGCCGCCTGCGTGGAGGTCAGGCCCCCAGCCGCCGCGGTCTCGAAGCAGTTGCCCGTGCCGTAGCCGACGACGTCGACGTAGATTGCGCCGCTGGTGTTGCCCGCGCAGGCATTGGCACCCGTGCTGTTGTTGATCAGGGCGACCTTGCCGTTGGTCCCGCTCAAGGACGGACCGGTCGCGCTCACGAAGTCCGCCGTCACCGGAAGCGCGGTACCGCCGGTACCCGCAGCGCCGACCTGGAGCAGGTAATAGGAGCAGGGCGCGATCGAGGCGCCGGCCGGAAGGACGGCGATGTTGGCGGAAGTGCTGCCGAAGCTCGTGCCCGTCGCCGAACCGTACTGGATCGACCAGCCGCCGATGGCGACCGCGGCTCCCGAAGCGTTGAAGAGCTCGACGTAGTCGAACATGTAGGTGCCAGTCGTACCGCCGCCACCACCGTAGACCTGGCTGATGCGGACGGAGTTGGCGGAGAACGCCGACGTGGCGCAGAGCGCGAGCAGAGCAAAAGTCGTGGCAAGCTTCTTCATGAGATCTCCTCAACGGAACGTCGGGTTCGAATCGCGCACCGGGAGGCGCGGGAAGGTTCGGGGCCCGAATCGGGTTTCGGCAACACATCTTGCGTGAATGCGGACAAGATTGAGTGCCAGATAATTTAGCGGGACCAAGCCGCAATCGTCAAGTGTGGAATGGGTTAGGGAGGGTCTCGTGGGTTACGATGCGGGCCCAATGAGCCCGAATCGCCTGGGCGCCGAAGGCGGCGCATTCACCCTCGATGGCCGCCGGATCTTCCTCTATGACGGCGAGTTACACTATTTCCGGGTCCGTCCCGATCTGTGGCGGCCGGGGCTCGAGCGGCTCAAGGCGGCGGGGATGAACGCGGTCTCGACCTACCTCCCCTGGGTCTGGCACGAACCCGAGGAGGGCACCTTCGACTTCACCGGCGAGAGCAAGCCGGGCCGGAACTTGAAGCGCTTCCTTGAGGAATGCCGGGAAGTCGGCCTCGCCGTCATGGTCCGCCCCGGGCCGTTGATCTACGCCGAATTCGACGGCCTGGGCCTGCCGCTCTGGCTGGGCGACCGCTACCCCGAGACGGTCGTCATGCGGCGCGACGGACGCCGCGAGCAGGGCGTCTTCTTCTGGAGCCACAGCCTCGGGCAGGTGACCTACCGCGCGAAGGCGCGCGCCTGGTACGAGGGGGTGAGCGCGTTCCTCGCCCCCTACTGGAACGACCCGGTCATCTCCTTCCAGCTCGACAACGAGACCGGGCTGCTGTTTGCCAACCAGGTCGGCCGCATCGACTTCAACGCCGACACCATGGCGCGCTACCGGCGCTGGCTCGAGGCCGAGCATCGCACGATCGACGCGGTAAACCAGTCCTGGGGCACGCGCCACAAGGCGTTCTCCGAGGTGCTCCCGCCCAGACCCCCGCTCAAGCAACCCGAGATTGACGACTGGCAGCGCTTCCTCGAGTTCTGGATCGACGACTACCTGGGCTGGCTGGCGGTGACCGCGCGCGAGTGCGGCGTGCCGGTGCCGTTCGTGCACAACGAGCAGGGCATCCAGCACAGCCCGTTGCACGCCACGAACTCGCCCGCAGGCATCGACTTCATCGGCTATGACGTGTATCCCAAGGCTTCGCCCGCGAAGGAGACCGCGGACTTCCCGTTCATCGGCTCGCTGTATCCGGGGATGTTCGCGGCCTACGCCACGCCGACGCGGCCCGCGCTCGCGACCGAGATCGGCACCGGCTGGTTCGACCCGCGGGCGAAGGTCAGCGACGCGGCGGTCGTCCAGACGATCTTCGGTTCGATCGCGCACGGCGCGCGCGGCATCTGCCTGTTCACCATGCACGACGGCCGCGAGCCCACCGGTGAGCCCTACAAGTTCGGCGCCCCGCTCGACGAGGACGGCCAGCCGACCGCGCGCTACCGGGTGGTCTCGGAGACCGGCGCGTTCCTCGAGCGCTACGGCGACGACCTGCTCGCGATGGCAGAGGTGCACGACGCGGTCGGCTTCGGGATCTACTACCCGAACTTCCGCTATGCCGCCGAGGACTACTTCCGCGGCACCGACCTGCTCGACCCGCACCACTACCTGGCGTTCCTCGCCAACGGTGGCCTGCACGCGCTCCTCCTGTGCTCGGGCATCAACCCGCAGGTCGTCGACCTGCGCGAGCTGCTGGCCAAGCCGCTGGCCGAGCTCCAGGTGCTGTTCTTCATGTCGAAGGGCATGATGGAGGCGAGCGTCTACGACAAGCTCGAGAACTGGGTGCTGGGTGGCGGGCACCTCGTGACCGCGCCCGGTCCGGCTCACATGGACCTGTCGGGCAAGCCGGCGCGTTACCGCACGCTGTTTCCGCTCGCGCCCGACAAGGTCGAGTGGCTCGACGTCAAGCGCGTGCTCTGGCAGGTGGTCACGAACGTCATCCCGTACATGCTGTTCCAACGCCCCTGGCTCTCGGACCGCCATCGCTCGAGCGGCCATATCATCGACCTGTTCGAGCCGGTGCTCGATGCGCTGCGCGCGCCGGTCGCGGGCCGGCGCTTCGAAGTGCGCCCCGTGGTCGACCAGTCCGAGGGCGGCGCCACCACGCCGCGCCTGTCGTTGCCCGACGCCAATCCGCCCTCGATCCGCGGCGACTTCGTGTGCCGCACGTTTCCGCTCCCGACCGACCGCGAGAGCGACGTGCGTCCGGGCCCCTTGTGGTGGAACGATCGCCCGGCCGCCTACGAGGTCGCGCTCGGCTGGGGCTCGAGCACCGTGCTCGGCACGCTGCCTGCGGGTCGTTACCTGACGCCGCGCTACTACACGATGCCCGAGCAGCAGCGCCGGTCGCTGCGGCACTTCGCGCGCGGGCTGCTCGCCGACCGTGGCGTCCGCCCGCATGTCCATGCCGACGTCGAAGCCGAGATCGTCGGCCACGCCGGCGAGGATGGCGGCATGCTGTTCGTGATCAACCGGCTTGGCAGGCAGGCGGGGAAGATCCGCTTCGCCGACCCTTCCGTGTTCGGCTACACGGGCAAGCTCGAGATCGCCTACACGCACGCCGGCTCGGGCGCGCGCGCACTCGACCAGCGCTCGCTGTTCGTCGAGCTCGAGGCGGACGACGTGCTGGTGCTGCGGTTGCGTTAGCGCGTCACCACGGGAAGGTCATCTGGTCGTGGAAGAAGCCGCCGCTCGGCCCGTCCGCGGGCAGCGTTGCGAGCCACACGATCGTGCGCGCGCCGTCCTCAGGCGAGCGCGTCGCGTTCGGCCCGCCCATCTGCGTTCGCACCCAGCCCGGGTGGACGGCGTTGACCTTCACATTCGGGGCCGTGCTGACTTCCGCCGCGAGCTTGATCGTGAGCGCGTTGAGCGCGGCCTTCGACACGCTGTAGGGCGCGGGCCCCTCGAGCCCCTTGCCGATCGACCCGTAGTCGGACGACACGTTGATCACGCGCCCGAAGCCGCGCTCGA
>JBKJOC010000483.1:0-2732 GCA_046595725.1 Candidatus Eiseniibacteriota bacterium | reverse complement strand
GCGCGCGGCGGGGGAGCGGCCGCGTTCCGTGCGGCGTGGCAGGCGTGGTCGGATCACTGGCGCGGCATCGCGCCCGCGCAATCGGGCTTCGTCCCGCGAAGGGAGGCGACGTGACTCAGGGCGGGAGCGGAGGTTGGGCGCAACGGCCGGAGCTCGGGCCGACCGACGTGCGCGTCTTCCTGCGCGAGATCACCGCCGAGCTTCCCGCGGGCAGTCGCGTGCTCGACGCCGGCTGCGGTCCGGGCTCCTGGAACTACGCCGAGACGCCGGGCCTGAGGATCGACGGCTTCGACGTCCTTCCGATCCGCCCGCCCATTCCGTGGCAGGAGGGTGTCCGGTTCTTCCGCGGCGACCTCGCGCGCCTGCCGATCAGGGGCCACGTCTACGACGCACTCCTGGTGCACTACGTGCTCGAGCACGTCACCGAGCTTTCGGCCTCGGCCGACGAGTGCGCGCGCGTCCTCAAGCCCGGCGGGTTGCTCTACGTTTCGGTGCCCCGCTCCGCCGCGTTCGACGACCGCTTCTACCGCTTTGCGGGTTACTTCGCGAAGTACGCGTTGATGAAATTCAAGAAGCGCATCGAGCACCAGCAGCGCTTCGACTTTGCGTCCCTGCTGGCGCTGTTCTACGGCCGCGGCTTCGTGCTCGAGGGATTCGCGCTCGTGCCGGCCGGCTTCTCGTGGCTCAACGACCCGCGCACCCAGCCGCTGCAGAAGGCGTTCGTCGAGGGGCTGGGATTGGTCAAGCGTGCAGTCGGCCTCGACCTGTTCAAGGATGCGAACTTCGTGTGCCGATTTCGGCACACCGGGCAGGTCGGGTTCCGGCAGGTGACACATGTCTGCCGTTCCTGCGGCGAGCAGTCGATCGTCCGGCCGCCCGAGCCACCACCCGCGACGTGGCGCTGCCCATTTTGCGGCCTTGAGAACGGTCTGTTCGTCACACCGGGCGACCGCGCCCGCAAGCGCTTGCGCCCGGAGCCGGATTGAGCCAGGGCACCCTCCTCAAGCTGACGAAGGATTCGGTCGTCTACGGACTCGGCCAAGCGGTGGGCCGGGGCCTGCAGATGCTGCTGGTCCCCTTGTTCACGCGCGTCTTCACGCCGGCGGAGTACGGCGTGATCGACGTGCTCGCGCTCGTGACCTCGATCGCCGCGTTCCTGATCGTCATGGGAACCGACGCCGCGCTCGCGCGCTTCTTCTACGAGCCGGGCGATGACCTCGAGCGGCGGACGCTGGTTTCGACGCTCGCCTTGTGGCGGCTCGGGCTCTCGCTCACGGTCGCGCTCGTGCTGTGGTTGGCGGCGCCGCTCCTGTCGCGGGTCGTCCTGGCGTCGCCCGACTACGTCAAGTACGTGCGGATCGCCGCCTGGTCCCTGCCGTTTACCGTTTTTGTGTTCTTCCAGAACGACGTCCTGCGCGTCACGTTCCAGCCCTGGAAATTCATCGCGCTCAACGTCTTCGACACCGTTGCGGTGGCGGGGCTGTCGATCCTGTTCGTGGTCGTGATGCATCGCCAGGTCTCGGGTGTGCTCTACGCGCGGCTGGTTGGCGACGCCCTCGCCGCCGTCCTCGGGTTCGTGCTGATCCGACACACCCTGCTTCCGCGCTTTCGCAGGGACCTGTTGCGGCGCGCTCTGGTCTACGGCATGCCTCTTCTCCCCGCGGCGGTCGCGTTCTGGGCGATCTCCTATGCCGATCGCTGGTTCCTCGTGCGCTACGCGGATCTGGCGGCAGTGGGCGTGTACGCGGTTGCGGTCAAGCTCGGCACCCTCATGATGCTCCTGATCTCCGCGTTCCAGCTGGCGTGGGGTCCGTTCGCCTACGCGCACGCGCGCGACCCGCACGCCGGCCGGCTGTTCGCCCGCGTGCTCACGATCTACGTCGCAGTTGCCGGGGGACTTGCTCTTCTTCTTGGCATGGTCGCGCCCGAGGTTCTGGGCTGGCTCGTCCCCGAGTCCTATCGCGGAGCGGCCGTGCCCGGCACGCTGCTGGCGTTCGGCGTCGTGGCTTACGGCGGCTACTCGGTCGCGGGGATGGGCGCGAACCTGGCGCTGCGAACCGAATTCCAAGCCTGGGCCGCGCTGGTCGCGGCGGTCGTCACGGTCGCGCTCGCGGCACTCCTGGTCACGCCGTTCCGGTTGATCGGGGTGGCGTTCGCCACGCTCATGGGCTTCGCGATTTCGGCCATGCTGCTGTACGTATTGTCGCAGCGGGTCCATCCCATTCCCCACCGCGGGCTGCGCGCGCTCGGCCTCTTTGCGCTTGCACTCGTCCTGTGGACTGCCGGCATCGTGGGGGCGCACATCTTCGAGAGCCGGAACCAGTATCCGCTCGGCGTCGCACTGCGCCTGTTCCTGTTCGCGGCCTATGCCCTGGTCGCCGCGCACCTGGCCCGCCGCATTGCGCCACCGCCCACGGAGACCGCCTGACATGTGCGGCATCGCCGGACTCCTCCTGCTCGAGGCCTCGGCCCGCCCGATCACGCCGCGCGAGTTGCGCGCCATGGGGGACCGCATGCCCTGGCGGGGTCCGGACGACGAGGGATTTTTGCTCGAAGGCATCGACGGCGCGCGCCGCTTGTTCGGCGGCAGCGCGACTTCGGACGAGACCTTCGATTCCGGCCTGCGCTACTCGCCTCGGCGCGACGTGCCGCCGCCCGACCTCGCGGGCGGATTCGGCCTGGCGTTCCGGCGGCTTGCGATCCTCGACCTCTCGCCGGCGGGGCACCAGCCC
>JBKJOC010000469.1:0-5555 GCA_046595725.1 Candidatus Eiseniibacteriota bacterium | reverse complement strand
CGACTGCGCGGGCACGAGCGCGCTCGACCTGATCGTCGGCACGAAGAACACGACCAACACCGGCACGATCGAGGTCTGGACCGGAAGCGGATCGGGGACGTTCGTGCGCGACGAGATCTATCCCCCCGGCGCCGGCCTGGGCTCGCTCGGCGAGGTCAAGGCCCTGCTGCTGGCGGACGTCACCGCGGATGGCAACAAGGACCTGATCGTCGGCACCAAGACCGGGAACGGCACCGGCAAGATCCACGTCATCCGGTTCTTGACCCGTGGTACGGGCTCCCGCTTCAGTGTCGCCAGCAGCTACGATGTGGTCGGGGAAGTCACCGCGCTCGCGCTCGCCTTCGTCGATGGCGACCTCACTCCCGACCTGGTGGTCGGCACGCGCATCTCGACCACGACGGGGAACGTGCAGTACTGGCGCGGCGCGGGCAGCGGCTTGTTCACCCTCAACAGCTCGTTCACGTCGCCCGGTCCGGTGCTCACGCTGGCGGTCGCGGACATGGGTGGCTCCGCGAAGAATGACCTCATCTTCGGCTATCGCACCGACGAGGCTCTTTACACGGGCGGAGTGCGGATCCTGTACCTGGATCTCAATGCCCTGCCCACCGGCGCGGTCGATCCCGCCGACGGGACCCAGAACTTCATGACCCCGTCCGTGGTCGTCGCCAACTTCAACTACCGCCTCAACAACACGACGGCCGGCCCCTACTACCCCGACCTTGCGGTCGCGATGAAACCGTCGGCGACCACCGGCAATCTCCTGGTGTTCCTCCGATGAGGCCCGAACGAGTGGATGCGAAAGGTGGAGTGCCCATGTCCTCGAACACGCACGGCCCCGTCGATGCACGGCGCGGGCGCGCCGGCCAGGAAGGCATGGCGCTGGTCCTTGCCATCATGGTGCTGCTCGTCCTCACCGTGATCGGGGCCGCGCTGATGGCCAACGTCAACACGGAGACCAAGATCGCCGGTCTCAAGGTTCGGGACACGCAGGCGCTCTCGATCGCGGAGGCAGGCGTCCAGGAGGCAATCCTCCGCATCCGCACGGGGGACATCATCGACGACATGAACCCCCGTCACGTCACGCTGATCTTCAACCAGATCGCCGGCTCGGTACCCAACGTCGGCACCGACAGCACCGCGCTGGCGACGCTCCAAGCCGTGGGAGGCTACCTTGCCTATTCGACGGCCACCAAGAGTCCGTACACGCTCACGGTCAAGTACAAGACGCGTGGCACTTCGATCCTCAAGTACGACGACGCGGCGAATCCCAAGATCAACACCGTGACGGGAAATCCGATCTGGATCGTCAAGTCGACCGGGACTGAGGGCACGACGCCACGCGCCGTCTATGCCGAGGTGACGCGCTCGAAGTTCAACGTGCTCGCACGCGCCGCGGTTGCCGCGAAGGTCGGCATCGTGTTCAAGGGCAACATCAACATCTGCGGACATGACCACCGCATGGACACGCCGACAAGCACCAGTCCCCCGGTATGCAATGGCTGGGAGGCAGCGACGGCTCCCGGCACCTGCCTTCCCGGCGCCTGGTCGGGCAGTACGGTGACCTCGACGGGGTCGGCATTCCAGCAGGGCGATCCGGTACCGTACCGCCAGGCCCAGACCGGATTCTACTCCGGGCCCTGGGACGTGATCGGCATGACACAGCCCGAATTCTACTCGTGGGTCGGAACGCCGACCAACACGAGGCCGGATCCGCCGGCCGGAATTTTCTACCTGGATAACGACGCCATCAGGCAGAACAGCGCGGGAAACTGGAACTACAACGGCGGCGACGGGGAAGGCTTCCTCTACTGCGACGGGGATCTGCGGATCAACGGCACGTTCAATTTCCGCGGCCTGATCTATGTCGAAGGCGACCTCGACATCAACGGCAACTGCTGGATTCTTGGCGGCCTGATCGTCAAGGGCAAGAGCACCGTGAGGATTGCCAACGGTTCGGCCACCATCCTGTACTCGAGCGACACGATCCAGCAGAAGATCTCCAAGTACGGCGGCAACCTGCGCACGATCGCCTGGCGCGAGCAGTAACCGAGCCCGGGCGCTCTGCCCCGCGCCGCAGATCCCCCGGAAGCCGCCGCGGCTTGACAGTCGTGGCGGCTTCCCGCATGTTGAGTTCAGAAGCCAAAGGCTGTGACGGGGACGAGTAAGTCGGACGACACGCGCGAGCGATCCGGGGACGGTGCGAGCCCGGAGCGGGGTCCCGGCCCAAGATCACCCCTGAGCCGCCGCTCGAACCGCCAGAGTTCCCGGCGAAGTAGGTGCGGACGCAAGCCCACGTCACGGGCATGCGCTGGCCAACGCCAGCGCTCGAGGCCATCCCGGCGACGGGGTGGCGAAGTTGGGTGGAACCGCGAGCGATCGCCCCAACGAGTCCACGACTCGTTGGGGTTTTTGCGTTTCCGGGATCAAGGACGCAGGGAGGCAACCGCCATGAGCTATCGCGACACGTTGAACCTGCCCGATACCGACTTTCCGATGAAGGCCAACCTCCCGCAGCGCGAGCCGGACTGGATCCGCTTCTGGGAACAATCCGACATCTTCGCCCGCCTCGAGCGCGAACGCCGCCCCCTGGCGAACGATCCCGCGCGCTCGTTCGTCCTTCACGACGGCCCGCCCTACTCGAACGGCAACATCCACCTCGGCACGGCCGCGAACAAGATCTGGAAGGACGCGCTCAACAAGGTGCACCTGATGCAGGGCAAGCACGTGCCGTACGTGCCGGGCTGGGACAACCACGGCATGCCGATCGAGAACAACGTCGCGGCCGAGTTCAGGAAAAAGGGCGTTCCGATCGAGCGCGCCGCGCTACGCCAGGCATGCCGCGAGTATGCCGCGCGCTTCGTCGAGATTCAGAAGGAGCAATTCCGGCGCCTGGGGGTCCTGGGAGACTGGGAGCACCCCTATCTGACCATGGACGGCGCGTTCGAGGCCGAGATCGTGCGCACGTTCGGCGCGCTGGTCGAGGGCGGATCCATCTATCGCGGCCTGCGCTCGATCCACTGGTGCCCGACCGATCGCACCGCGCTCGCCGAGGCCGAGATCGAGTACCAGGACGATCCGGGCCCGCAGATCCATGTCGCGTTCCCGGCGTGGAACGGCCCGCTGCCGGGCGACGCGCCCGAGTCCGCCGACGCCGTGCGCACGAACGAACTGCGCGCGAAGTATCCCGGGCTCCACGTCGTGATCTGGACCACGACGCCGTGGACCCTGCCGGCAAACCTGTTCGTCATGGCCGATCCTGCGCTCGAGTACGCGCTGCTCGACGACGGCGAGCGTGTGCTCCTGGTCGCCGCGGCGCGGGCCGAAGCCGTCCGCGAGGCGGTCGGGCGCGCGCTGCCCGAGAAGGCGCGACTCAAGGGCGTGGACCTCCTGGGCGCGACGTTCGAGAACCCGTTCGGCCGCCCCTCGCCGATCGTCGATGGGCGCCCGTTCGTCACCGCAGTGGACGGCACGGGATTCGTCCATGCGGCCCCCGGGCACGGCAAGGAGGACTTCCAGGTCGGACGGAAGTTCGGCTTCGAGGCGCTGTGCCCCGTCGATGAGGGGGGCGTCCTGACCGATCAAGCCGCGCCGTTCCAGGGCCAGCACGTGTTCAAGGTCAACGAGGCGATCATCCAGTGGCTCGACGAGCGCGGGCTCCTGCTCGCGCGCGGGACGCTGACGCACGCCTACCCGCATTGCTGGCGCTGCCGCAATCCGGTCATCTTCCGCGCCACCGACCAGTGGTTCATGGCGATCGATGCCCACGATCACCGCCAGCACGCACTCGCCGCGATCGAGCAGACGAAGTGGGACCCGCCCACCTCGAAGAACCGCATCGGCTCGGCGGTCGAGTTGCGCCCCGACTGGTGCGTCTCGCGCCAGAGAAGCTGGGGCGTCGGGATCCCGGCGCTCTACTGCGAGGCCTGCGGCGCGCCCACGGCGCACAAGGACGTCATCGCGCTCGTGGCCGAAAAGATGGCGGCGGCAAACTCCGATGTCTGGTACACCGAGCCTGTCGAGACCTTCCTTCCGGCCGGATTCAAGTGCCCGACCTGCGACTCGCCCGGCCCGTTCGAGAAGGAAACCGACATCCTCGACGTCTGGTTCGACTCGGGGTCGACGCACCGCGCGGTGCTCAAGGCGCGCGGGATGCGCTGGCCCTGCGACGTCTACTACGAGGGACCCGACCAGCACCGCGGCTGGTTCAACTCCTCGCTCATGATCGCGGTCGCGACCGACGCGCAGCGCCGCGCGCCCTACCGTTCCGTGCTGACGCATGGCTGGATCCTCGATGGCGAGGGCCGCGCCATGCACAAGTCGCTCGGCAATGTCATCCTGCCGGACCAGATCATCCCGCAGAACGGGGCCGACATCCTGCGCCTGTGGTGCTGCTCGACCGACTGGCGCACCGACGTGCGCATCTCGCCCGAGATCCTCAAGCGCGTGGTCGACGCCTATCGCAAGGTGCGCAACACGGTGCGCTTCCTGATCGCGAACCTCTCGGACTTCGCTCCACCTGCGGGCGCCGTCGACGCCGCCACGCTCGAGCCGCTCGATCGCGCCGCGTTGGCGCGCGTGCGCTCGGCGTTCGCAAAGGCGCGCGAGGAGTTCAACGAGGCGAGATTCCACTCCGCCGTCTCCCAGTGCGTCGAGCTGTGCACGACCGACCTTTCGGCGGTCTACCTGGACTTCAGGAAGGACGCGCTCTACACGCTCGCCCTCGACCACCCGGAGCGCCGCTCGGTGCAGGCGGTGCTGTGGGAGACGCTGCGCGGGCTGACGCAGCTGCTCGCGCCGGTGCTCACGTTCACGGCCGAGGAAATCTGGCAGCACGTCCCCGGCCTCAAGGCTGAAGCCGACTCGGTGCTGGCGAGCCTGTGGGGAGATGTCCCCGCGGTCGATCCCGCCGCGCTCGCGGACTGGGAGCGCCTGGCGGCGTTGCGCGATGCGGTCTACCGGATCGTCGAGGTCGAGCGCGCGGCGAAGCGGATCACGCAAAGCCAGGAAGCTGCGGCCGCGCTCGGCCCGGCCGGCGACCTCGAGCGCGACCTGCTTGCGCGCTACGGCACCTCGCTGACGGCCTATCTCCAGGTGTCGATCGTCACCGACGACGGCCCGGCGCCGGCCCCGGGGGAGGCCTGGGGCGTTGCCGTGACCCGCACTTCGTCCACGAAGTGCGAGCGCTGCTGGAACTATCGCAAGACCGTCGGGGCCGCGACGGATCATCCCACGCTGTGCGACCGCTGCCTGGCCGCGATCCCCGCCGGCACGCCTCGCCCGGCGGCATGAGCGAGGGCACGCGCTTTAAAGGCCGCGGCCTTCTGGCCCTGGCCATGGTTGCCGGGGTGGCGCTGGTGACGGCACTGCCACTCCTCCTGCCGCGCCGGATCCCGGCGGGAAACCGCCTGGTCGTGCTCAACGCCGGGTCGTCGTCGATTGACTCGATCGTGGTCGAGGCCGAGCCTCCCGGTGCCAACCTGCTGGCCGCGCGGCGCGGCTACCTGTCGGCGCAGGACAGCGTCTGGCTTGCGCTTCCGAAGGCGCGCGGCGACACG
>JBKJOC010000445.1:0-7505 GCA_046595725.1 Candidatus Eiseniibacteriota bacterium | reverse complement strand
CGACGACGCGTTCTTCGACCTGCCGGATCTTGAGCCCGCGCCCGGGCCCTTCACCGTGCTGTACGCGGGCGGCTTCCTTCCGCTCCACGGCATGGGAACGATCCTGGGCGCCGCGGAGCGACTGCTCGGGCGCGACGAGATCGTGTTCGAGCTCGTGGGCGACGGCATGCAGTACGCCACCGCGCGCGCGCGGGCCCATGAGCGTGGAGCGGAAGGAAGCCGCCCGCGTACAGCACGGTGAAGGGCCCGGGCGCGGGCTCAAGATCCGGCAGGTCGAAGAACGCGTCGTCGGCGCCGACGTAGACGACCGGAAACGGGATCCGGTCCGCGGCTCCGGCGAAACGGCGCGCGTGCACCTCGGTGTCGGCCACGACCACGGCGGGCCAGCGGAACGCGACCCGGTCCCACCTGGCGCACGCCCAGGCGTCGAGCGAGCCGGAGCGATAGAGCTCCCACTCGCCCACCATGGTGTCCGCGCGCGAGATCAGGGGATCGGCCGCCAGCACCGCCCGCGCACGGCGCGCGGCAAGCCACGCGGCGGGCACGTCCTTGTGGCAGAACTCGGCGACCAGCACGACGTCGGGCGCGGGATCGAGCTGCCCCACCGCGGCCACGAGCGCAGCGCCGCGCGCCAGCACACCCGCGCGACGCGGGACGAACAGCGGATGGAGCGTGATGCCGAGCCGGGTCAATCCCGCGCGCAGCACCGCGTTCCTCGGGTAGGCGGGGTCGTAGCCACCGATGTAGGCAAGGATCATCGGGCCTCCCTCAACGCGCCCGATCGCCGGCGAGGGCGGGCGCCGACAGGCCGCGCCGTCCGAGCGCCGCGCGGGCGGCCTCGCGCGCCGCAAGGTCGGCGGACTCGATCGCCTCGAGCGTGTCGGCGGGACCGTCGGGAACGGCCTCGAGGCACTCGGCGAGCAGCCCGGGAACCTCACCCAGCCTCAGGCGGCCCTCGAGGAACGTCGCCACCAACACCTCGTCGGCGCCGTTGAGCACCGCGGGCGCGACCCCGCCGCGCTCGGCGGCATGTCGCGCCAGGTCGAACGCGGGGAATCGGCCGGGCAGGAGCGGTTCGAAGTCGAGACGGCCGACCTTCGCGAAGTCGAGGGCGGGGATGGGCGCCGGGAGCCGGTCCGGCCAGGAGAGCGCGAGCTGAACGGGCAGCTTCATGTCGGGCAGCGAGAGTTGCGCCAGCGTCGAATGGTCGATCATTTCGATCAGCGCGTGGACGATCGCCTGGGGATGAATGACGACGTCAATCGCCGAAAGCGGCACGCCGAACAGCGCGCGCGCCTCGATCACCTCGAAGGCCTTGTTGAGCAGCAGCGCCGAGTCCACGGTGATGCGCGGGCCCATCGCCCACACGGGGTGCGCAAGGACCTCATCGGGCGTCGCGTCCGCCCAGTCGGAGCGGGTGCGCAGCGGACCGCCGGACGCCGTGAGCACGAGGCGCGCAAACGCGGCGGCCCTGCCGGCGCCGGCGAGGCACTGGAACAGTCCCGCATGCTCGCTGTCGACCGGCAGGACGCAGGCGCCGGTGACGCGCGCGCGCCGATCGACCAGGTCGCCGGCCAGCACCAGGCTTTCCTTGTTCGCCAGCGCGATCACGCGGCCGGCTTCGACCGCCCCCATGGTGGCGGGCAGTCCTGCCGCGCCGCTCACCGCATTGAGCAGGACGTCGACCGGGCGGGCGGCCGCGGCGGCAAGCCCCCTCGCCCCCACCGAGACAGCAGCGGGCGCAAGGTCGGTCAGCGCCAGCAATTCCGTGCGCTCGGCGTCGCCGCGCACCACGACGTGCGCCGGCGCAAACTCCTTGACCTGCGCCGCGAGCTCGCGCATCCGGCCGCCGGCGGCAAGCGTGTCGACGAGGAAGCGCCCGGGCTGGGCGCGCAGAACGGCGAGCGCGCCTTCCCCCACCGTTCCGGTCGAGCCGAGAATCGAGACACGCCTCGGCCACGGCGCTGGAGCGAGCGCGAGCGCGCGGCCCGCCGGGGAGGCTGGATCGACGTGGAAGGAAGCGTCAGTAGGCATGGAACACGGCCATCTTGAGGTAATAGTAGACCAGTGGCGCGGTGAAGTAGAGGCTGTCGAACCGGTCGAGGATGCCGCCGTGCCCGGGGATCAGGCCCGAGGCGTCCTTGGTACCCGACACCCGTTTGAGCAGTGACTCGGCGAGGTCGCCGACCTGGGCGAACACGCCCACCGAGAGCCCGAGCACGGTGGCGTGGACGACGTCGAGGAAGGGCGCGAACCAGAGCCGCGCCACGTGCGCCGCGAGCAGCGTCGACAGCAGTCCGCCAATCGAGCCTTCGATCGACTTCTTCGGGCTGACATCCGGCATCAGCCGGTTGCGCCCGAGCCAGAGTCCGAAGCCATACGCCGCCGTGTCACACACCCAGGTCAGCCCGAACGCGAGCAGCACGTACTTCGCCCCTTCGGCGTAGGGCTGGCCGAGCGCGCGCGGCAGCTCGCGCAGGAACACGAGATGGATCGACAGCCAGCCGACATAGAGGACGCCGAACAGCGTGACCGCCATGGGCTCGATCCCGCGCTCGCCCTCGGAGCGCAGCAGCTCGGCGCAGAACATGATGAGGAGGCCGGCGGTCACCAGGAGGTTGGTCTGGCTCGACGTGCCCGCATAGGACAGCCCGCACAGCGCGAGCGCGAGCACGATGCCGAGGCGCGGGCTGGGCCGCATCCCGCGCGCCATCATCATGCGGTAGAACTCGAGCAGGCCGAGAACGACCTCGAGCGTGACCAGCACGGCGAACCAGACGCCGCCCCGGAATGCGAAATAGATCAGCAGCGGCAGGAAGACTGCCGCCGAGAGCAGCCGCAGGGGGAGCTTGGGGTCGCTGCGCACGGGGCCCGTCCCGCTCAATCGGTCTTGCCGAAGCGGCGGTCGCGTCCCTGGAAGTCGGCGACGGCGTTGAACAGGTTCTTGCGTCGGAAGTCGGGCCACAGATCGTCGTCGAAGAAGAGTTCCGTGTAGGCCAGTTGCCAGAGCAGGAAGTTCGAGATGCGGCGCTCGCCGCTGGTGCGGATCAGGAGGTCGGGATCGGGCAGCCCAGAGGTGGCGAGGTGGGACTCGAACACGCGCTCGTCGACCTTGATCGGGGTCACGGGCCTCGAGCCGGCCTCGGCCACGAGTTGCCGGACCGCATCGAGGATCTCCGCCCGCCCCGAGTAGGAGAGCGCGAGGACGAGCAGCAGCCCGTCGTTCTTCGCCAGTTTCGCGACCGACTGGTCCACCACGTCGCGCACGTCGGGCGAGAGGTCGCGCGTCCGGCCGATCACGCGCAGGCGGACGTTCTGGGCATCGAGGTCTTTGACCTCCTCGCGCAGCACGCGCTTGAGGAACGCCATGAGGGCGCGCACCTCGGTCTTGGGACGATCCCAGTTTTCGGTCGAGAAGGTGTAGAGCGTCAGGACCTCGACGCCGAGAGCAACGGCGCCGCGCACCGTGTCCCGCACCGCCTCGCGGCCCGCGCGGTGGCCCAGGATGCGCGGCACCCCGCGGCGACGGGCCCAACGCCCATTGCCGTCCATGATGATCGCCACGTGGCGGGGGATCGGTCCCTTCTCGCGGAGCGCCTCGGGTGTCAGCGGGCGGGGGGACATGGGGCGGGATCGTGGCCTGGGCCCTGAGCCTAGACCTCCATGATCTCCGCGGTCTTTCGGGCGAGCATCTCCTCGATCATCAGGATGTAGCGATCGGTCGCCTTCTGGATGTCCTGTTCGGCGCGCTTCTCGTCGTCCTGGGGGATCTCGCCGGCCTTGAGCCGCTTCTTGAGCTCGTCGTTGGACTCGCGACGCACCTGGCGGATATGGACCCGGCCCTCCTCGGCGAGCTTGCCGATCAGCTTGACCATGTCCTTGCGCCGCTCCTCGGTGAGGGAGGGAATCGGCACCCGCACGATCGAGCCGTCATCGGTCGGGTTCAAGCCCAGGTCGGCCTTCTGGATCGCCTTGGAGATCTCCCCCACCATGTTCTTTTCCCACGGCTGGATCACGAGCAGGCGCGGTTCCGGGGCGCTCACCGAGGCCACCTGCGCGAGCGGCGTCGGGTTCCCGTAATAGAGCACGTGCACGGTGTCGAGCAGCGAGGTGGTGGCCCGGCCCGTGCGGATCGAGGCCATCTCCTTGCGCGCGCTCTCGAGCGCCTTCTTCATCTTCTCTTCGTTGTCGGCGAGCAGCTGTTCCCTAGCCATTGGCGGTCTCCCCCACGAGTGTCCCGACCGGTTCCCCTTCGACGACGCGCATCAGGTTCCCCGGCTTCCCGATGTCGAACACGACGATCGGAAGCTTGTTGTCCATGCAGAGCGAGATGGCGGTCGAGTCCATCACCTTGAGTTCCTGGTTGAGCACGTCGAGGTAGGTGATCGCCTGGTAGCGATTGGCGTCCTTGTGCTTCTCGGGATCCTTGTCGTACACGCCGTCGACCCGCGTGCCCTTCAAGATCACGTCCGCTCCCACCTCGATCGCGCGCAGGGCGGCCGCGGTGTCGGTCGTGAAGTACGGGTTGCCCGTGCCGGCGCCGAAGATCACGACGCGCCCCTTCTCGAGATGGCGCATCGCGCGCCGGCGGACGAACGGCTCGGCCACCTTCTGCATGTCGATCGCGGACAGGACGCGCGTGAACAGGCTCTGCTTCTCGAGCGCGTGCTGCAGTGCGAGCGAATTGATCACGGTCGCGAGCATGCCCATGTGATCGGCGGCCACCCGGTCCATGCCGCGCGAGGCCGCCGCGAGGCCGCGAAAGATGTTGCCGCCCCCGAGCACGATGCCGACCTCGACGCCCGCCCGTCGCACGTCGGCGATCTCCGCCGCCAGCGTGTTGAGGACGTCCTCGTCGATGCCGTAGCCTTTCGACCCGGCCAGAATTTCACCCGAAAGCTTGAGCAGGATGCGCTTGAAACGCGGCACGGGGGACCCCTTCGCGCGCGGCGGCGCTGATGCGAGAACGCGCGGGGCATGGGCCCCGCGCGTCATGTCGTTCGCCTCAGTCCTGGCCGAGGCGGAACTTGGCGAAGCGGCGGATCTGGATGTTCTCCCCCATGCGGCCCACGGCTTCCTGGACCAGCGCGCCGACCGTCTTCGAGTCGTCGCGCACGTAGGGTTGGTCGAGCAGCGCGACCTCGGAGAACCACTTGTTCATCTTGCCCTCGACGATCTTCTCGATCATCGCCTCGGGCTTGCCTTCGGCGCGGATCTGCTCGGTGAAGATCGCGCGTTCGCTCTTGATGAGGTCGGCGGAGATGTCCTCCCGCTTGACGGACACCGGGTTCATCGCCGCGATGTGCATGGCGACGCCCTTGACCAGGTTCTTGAAGTCGTCGGTGCGCGCGACGAAGTCGGTCTCGCAGTTGATCTCGAGCAGCACCCCGACCCGTCCGCCCGGGTGGATATAGGACTCCACCAGGCCGTCGGACGCGGCACGATCCGCCTTCGAAGCCGCCTTGGCAGCCCCGCGCTTGCGCAGGTTCTCGATCGCGAGGTCGACGTTGCCGTCGGTCTCGGCCAGCGCCTTCTTGCATTCCATCATGCCCACGCCCGTCCTCTGGCGCAGTTCCATGACCAGTTTCGGTGAGATCTCGGCCAACATGGTTCTCCTTGCCTTCGCTGTCGTGGGATCAGGCCTGCGCGCGTCCGCCTTCGATCGGTTCGCCGCCATAGGACACGGTTTCGCCCGGCGCCGCCGGGGTCTCGGGCTCGCCTTCGACCGGGCGCTCGGCCTTCGCCGCCGCCAGCCGCTGGCCCTCGAGCACCGCGTCGGACACCATGCGCGAGAACAGGCGGATCGCCCGGATCGCGTCGTCGTTGCCCGGGATCGGATACTGGATCACGTCCGGGTCGCAGTTGGTGTCGACGATGCCGACGATCGGGATGCCGAGCCGATTCGCCTCGGCAACCGCGATCTTCTCCTTCTTGGTGTCGATGATGAAGAGCAGCTTGGGCAGCGCGTTCATCTCCTTGATGCCGGAGAGCGCGTGCTCGAGCTTGGCGCGCTCGCGCGAGAGGCGCGAGACTTCCTTCTTGGAGAGGCGGTCGAACACGCCCTCATCCGCCATCTTGTCGAGCTCCTTGAGGCGCTTCAAGCTCATCTTGACGGTCTTGAAATTGGTCAGCATGCCGCCGAGCCAGCGCTCGACCACGTAGAACTGGCCGCAGCGCCGCGTCTCCTCGGAGATCACGGTCTTGGCCTGGCGCTTCGTGCCGACGAACAGGATGTGACCGCCGCCCTGGACGCCGCGGACGATCGCATCGCGCGCCTCGTTGAGCAGCTTGAGCGTCTTCTGCAGATCGATGATGTAGATCCCGTTGCGCTCGATGAAGATGTACTTCTTCATCTTCGGGTTCCAGCGGCGGGTCTGGTGGCCGAAATGGACGCCGGCCTCCAGCAGGTCCTTCAATGCGACTTCCGACATTCAGGGCTCCTTCGGTTCAGCCTCCGCCCGCGTCGGCCGCAGGCGCGGACCGAAGGAATGCGGGCGTGTGGGATGCCCCGGGCTCGATGCCCGGGGGTCGTGCTACCGCTTCGAGAACTGGAAACGTTTGCGGGCGCCGGCCTGGCCGTACTTCTTGCGCTCCTTCATCCGCGCATCGCGGGTGAGGAAGCCTTCCTTGCCCAGCGGGCCGCGGAGCGACTCGTCGATCTTGACGAGGGCGCGCGCGATGCCGAGGCGGACTGCTCCGGCCTGGCCCGTCAGCCCGCCGCCGATCGCCTTCGCGTACACGTCATAGCGCGAGGCGGTGTGCGTCAGGACGAGCGCAGCCTCGGCGTGCATCACCAGGGCAGGGCGCATGAAATAGGAAGCGATCGGCCGGCCATTCACGAACGACTGGCCGGTGCCGGGCAGGAGCCGAACCCGGGCCGAGGCTTCCTTGCGCCGGCCGGTCGAGGCCGGTGCGGTGGGTGCTGCAACTTTCGTCAACGGCATGACCTCCGGTATCGGAGCCGCTCAGAAGCCGCGGCCCACGTGATGGTGCGTGCGCTCGGTACGGATCAGTACGGGAGCGTCAGGGACTTCGGCGACTGCGCGGCGTGCGGATGCGAAGGGCCCGAGTAGATCTTGAGCTTCTTGATCATTGCCCGACCCAGGCTGTTCTTCGGCAGCATGCCGCGAACCGCCAGGTAGAGCACCCGATCGGGCTTGGTGTCGCTCATCTCCCGGAACGAGGTCCAGGTCACGCCACCCGGGTACTGTGAGTGCGTGAAGTACTTCTTCTTCTCTTCCTTCTTGCCGGTGACCCGGATCTTCTCGACGTTCACGATGACGACGTGGTCGCCGGTGTCGAGGTGAGGCGAGTAGATCGGCTTGTGTTTGCCCTTGAGAATCTGGGCGATCTGGCTGGCGACACGCCCGAGAACCTGGTTCTCGGCGTCGAACACGAACCAGTCATGGCGGATCTCATCCGCCTTGACGGCATGCGTCTTCATGCATCCTCCGTGGAGCAAAACCGCTTCTTGAAACGACTTGCAAACGCCGGACCTTAACACG
>JBKJOC010000146.1:0-3045 GCA_046595725.1 Candidatus Eiseniibacteriota bacterium | reverse complement strand
CGCCTGCTCGTGCCCCCGGGCGTGGTCTTGTACCAGGCCGGGGCGCCCTTCGTCGTCTACACGCCATTTCGGAAGGCGTGCGAGGCGGTGCCCTTGGCGTCACCGGTGGGGGAGGTGACGCGTCTCGCGCCGCACGACCTGCCGGCGCGTGACCTGGCGACGCTCGCGCAGCTCGGCTTCGAGACGCCTGGCGCCGCGCGTTGGCCGGGCGGGGCGAGCGAGGCGCGGCGGCGACTGGCGACATTTCTGCGCGACGGCCTCGCGCGCTACGACGCCGAGCGCGACATTCCCGCAGCAGGCGCGACCTCCCGCCTGTCGGCCGACCTGCGCTTTGGCACCATCTCGGTGCGCACGGTGGCGGCGGCCGCGCTCGCAGCGGCCGCGAGCGATTCCAGGCTGAAGGGCGCGGCGACGAAGTTCGTGTCCGAGCTCAGGTGGCGCGATTTCTACGCCCACGTGCTCCATCACTTTCCGCATTGCGAGCAGGGCGCGTTCCGCCGCGAGTACGACGCGCTGCGCTGGGAGGGCGATCCCGCGCATCTCGAGCCCTGGCAGCGCGGGCGCACCGGCTATCCGATCGTCGATGCGGGGATGCGCGAACTCGCCGCCACCGGGCTGATGCACAACCGGGTACGGATGATCGTGGCGTCGTTCCTGACCAAGGACCTGCTGCTCGACTGGAGAGTGGGCGAGCGCCACTTCATGAATCAGCTGGTCGACGGCGACCCGGCAAACAATAACGGCGGCTGGCAGTGGGCGGCAGGAACCGGAACCGACGCGCAGCCCTACTTCCGCATCTTCAACCCGACGCTGCAGGGCAACAAGTTCGACCCGGAAGGCGCGTACGTGAAGCGTTGGGTGCCGGAGCTCGCGCAGGTGCCCGCGCGGATCGTCCACCGCCCCTGGGAGGCGCCGCCGCGGGACTACCCGGAGCGCATCGTGATCCACGAGGTGCAGCGGGCGCTCGCGCTTGCGATGTACGCCGACGTCAGGTGACCGGGATCGGCACCGGCTTCGCGCGTCGGTACTGGCGCGGCCATGCAATCTCTGCGCCCAGCGCCTCGGCCGCGTGGAGCGGCCAGTAGGGTTCAGAAAGCAGGCGGCGCGCGAGCAGCACCGCGTCGGCCGCGCCCGAGGCCACGATCTCCTCGGCCTGCTGGGGCTCGGTGATGAGGCCGACGGCGCCGGTCGCGATCTGCGCCTCGGCGCGGATCCGGCGGGCGAACGGCACCTGGTAGCCGGGGCCGATCGTGACCGTCGCGTGCGAGACCAGCCCGCCGCTCGAGCAGTCGACCAGGTCGACGCCCTCCGCCTTGAACCGTTCGGACAGCACGACGGAGTCGTCCAGCGTCCAGCCGCCTTCGGCCCAGTCGGTCGCGGAGATGCGCACGAACAACGGCAGCTCGCGTGGCCACGCGGCGCGGACCGCACGGGTCACGCGCAGCGGGAAGCGCATGCGCGCCTCGCGATCGCCGCCCCAGGTGTCGGTGCGCAGGTTCGAGAGCGGCGAGAGAAACTCGTTCAAGAGATAGCCGTGCGCCATGTGGAGCTCGATCATGCGAAAGCCTGCCGCGAGCGCGAGGCGTGCGCCGCGGACGAACTGCGACTCGACCTCGCCCAGTTCGGACTCGGTGAGCGCGTGAGGCGGCGGATCGGACTCGTGGAACGGGATCGCGCTGGGCGCGAGCGGCGTCCAGCCTCGTGGATCGCCCGCCGCAATGACGCCGCCGCCGTCCCAGGACGCCTCGGTCGACGCCTTCCTGCCCGCGTGCGCGAGCTGGATGCCGGCGACCGCGCCCTGCGATTCAATGAATCGCACGATCGGCGCGAACGCCTCGGCGTGGGCGTCCGACCAGAGGCCGCTGTCGCCGGGCGAGATGCGGCCCTCGGGCGAGACGCCCGTGGCCTCGACCATCACGAGGCCGGCGCCGCCGACGGCGCGGCTCCCGAGGTGGACGTGGTGCCACAAGGTCGGCATGCCCTCGACGCTCGAGTACTGGCACATCGGCGAGACGAAGACGCGATTCCTGAAGGTGACTTCGCGCAGGGTCAGGGGCGTGAAGAGCTTGGACATGGGATCTCCCGGATGGACGACCGTTGGATGCGGGGGCGGGCGCGACTATGCGCCGATCCTCTGCCTTGGCGTGAACGCATCGCGGCCGTACATTGCCGGCGGGAGGTCCCATGAGATTCGCCGGAGAACTGGCCGCGCTCGGAACCGCCGTCTGCTGGGCGGGCGGCGCGAACCTGTTCGCCGCGGCCGCGCACCGGCTCGGGCCGACGGTGCTCAACCGCTTGCGGCTCGCCTTCGGCCTCGTGTTCCTGGGGGTCGCGCTGCTCGTCACGCAGGGCAGCGTCTGGCCGGTATGGGCGACGCCCTACCAGCTCGCCGTCCTGAGCATCAGCGGACTGATCGGGTTCATCTTCGGCGACGGCTGGGGCTTCCGCTCGATCATGATCCTGGGGCCGGGGCGGGCGACTCTCGTCATCTCGCTCGCACCCCTGTTCACGCTCCTCCTGGCGTGGCCGATCTTGGGCGAACATCCCGGCCCCCTTGTACTCCTCGGCATGGCGATGCTCCTGGGCGGACTGGCGTGGGTGCTGCTCGAGCGCGCGCAGGAGACGCACGAGCATCCCGCGGGCTCGGTGACGCTCGGGGTGGTCGCGGGCGCGTTGGCCGCGCTCGGGCAGGCGGGCGGCTACGTGCTCTCCAAGCTGGCGCTCAAGACCGGCATCGATCCGCTGTCGGCGACCGTCGTGCGGGTCGCCGCCGCGGCGCTCGTGATGTGGACGTGGGCCGCGCTGCGCGGAGGCGTCGCGCCGACGATCGCGATCGCGCGCGGCGATCGCGCGGGCACGCTGTTCGCGGCCGGCGGCGCATTCGCCGGACCGTTCCTGGGAGTGACGCTGTCACTGGTCGCGCTGCAATATGTCGAGGCGGGCGTCGCGGCCTCGATCACCGCGTTCTTCCCCGTGCTGACGATCCTGATCGCAATGCGCTTCCACCAGCAGCGCATCACCGCGCGCCTCATCCTGGGCGCGCTG
>JBKJOC010000137.1:0-10172 GCA_046595725.1 Candidatus Eiseniibacteriota bacterium | reverse complement strand
TCGCTTCCATGCCGACCCCATCGTCCAGGCCACCGAGCTCCTCCTCCAGGAGCGCACCCCGAGCGACGTCATGGTGGCGCGTCCGCACGTCGATGATGTCGCCGCGGCCTGGGAGGTACGCGCGCTCATCCCGCCGGCCGAACGCCGCTTCACGACACCGCATGGTCCCCTGCCGCGAACGCAGCTGCTGTCGAACGGGCGCTATGCCGTGATGGTCACCGCCGCCGGGTCGGGCTACAGCCGGTGGCGCGACCTGGCGGTGACGCGCTGGCGCGAGGACGCCGCGCTCGACGACCACGGCTCCTACATCTACTTGAGGGATCGCGCGACCGGTGCGGTATGGAGCGCGGGCCACCAGCCTTGCGGCGTGGAGGCGGACGAGTACGAGGCGCTGTTCACCGAGGACCACGTTTCGATCATGCGTCGCGACCAGGACCTGGTCACGACGCTCGAGATTGTCGTGTCCTCCGAGGAGGACGCCGAGGTGCGCCGCGTCTCGATCACCAACCGCGGCTCGAAAACGCGTGAGATCGAGGTCACCTCCTACGCCGAACTCTGCCTCGCGCCGCAGCGCGCCGACGTCGCACACCGCGCGTTCTCGGACCTGTTCGTCAGCACCGAGTTCGTGCCTGAGCTGGGCGCGTTGATTGCCACCCGCCGCATGCGCTCGCCCACTGAGACGCCGGTGTGGGCGGCGTGCGCGCTCGCGATCGACGGCGACCTGCTCGGCCCGCTCGAGTTCGAGACCGATCGCGCGCGCTTCATCGGCCGCGGCCGCAACGCGCGCCGGCCGATCGCCCTCGACGAAGGCCGTACGCTGTCGAACACCGCGGGCTCGGTGCTCGACCCGATCTTCAGCATGAGGCGCACCTTGCGCATCGCGTCGGGCGCGACGGCGCGCATCAGCTATTCGACCCTGATCGCGTCGGATCGCGACGCGGTGCTCGACCTGGCGAACAAGTACCGCGATCCGCGCGTCTTCGAGCGCGCGATGTCCTGGGCGTGGACCCTGGCGCAGGTGCAGATGCGACACCTCGGGATCCAGGCCGACGAGGCCAACGTGTTCCAGCGCCTCGCCAACGCCCTGCTTTATTCGGACTCCGCGGTGCGGCCCACATCCGATGCGCTGAGCCAGAACACGCTGCCCATGAACGCGCTCTGGAGCCGCGGCATCTCGGGCGACCGGCCGATCGTGCTGGCGCGGATCGACGAAGAGCACGACATCGAGATCATCCGCCAGCTCCTGCGCGCCCACGAGTACTGGCGCATGAAGCTGGTCCCCGCGGACCTCGTGATCCTGGTCGAGCGCCTGCCCTCCTACGACCAGAACCTGCAGGGCGCGCTCGACGAAGTGGTGCGGACCACGCAGATGCGGACCGGCAGCGACACCGCCGCCCACCAGAGCGGCGTGTTCGTGTTGCGCGCGGACCTGATCACCGGCGAGGAGCGCATCCTGCTGCAGACCGTGGCGCGCGCCGTCCTCATGGGCAGCGGCGGGACCCTGTTCGAGCAGATCGTGCGCGCGCCCCGTCCCGAGGCCACGGTGCCGCCGCGGCAGCGCCGGGATCGCCCGAGGCCAGCCGCTCCCCCGTCGCTCCCCCTGCCCGAGTTGCAATTTTTCAACGGCCTCGGCGGCTTTGCCGAGGGGGGGCGCGAATACGTCATCACGCTCGATGGTGGCAAGCGCACGCCGAGGCCGTGGATCAACGTGATCGCCAATCCAGCGTTCGGCTTCCTGGCGTCGGAGTCCGGCTCCGGCTTCACGTGGTCGATCAACAGCCACGAAAACCGCCTGACGCCGTGGTCGAACGACGCGGTGAGCGACCCGCCCGGCGAGGCGCTCTACTTGCGGGACGAAGACAGCGGCGAATCGTGGACGCCGACCGCGCTGCCGATCAGGGACCCGGGCGGCGCCTATGTCGTGCATCACGGGCAGGGCTACACCCGCTTCCGGCACGCTTCCCGCGGGCTTCGCGTCGAACTGACTCAATTCGTTCCCAAGGACGATCCGATCAAGATCTCGCGCATCCTGATCGAGAATCCTTCCGACTCTCCGCGCCGGCTCTCCCTCACGGCATACGTCGAATGGGTCCTGGGCGAGGCGAGGAACCAGCCCGGCCCCCACGTCATCACCGAGCGCGATGCGCGCACGGGCGCGCTGCTCGCGCGCAGCGCGTTTCCCGGCGAGTTCGGCGGGCGCGTTGCCTTCGCCGATCTGTGCGGCAAGCAGACCTCGTGGACGTGCGACCGCACGGAATTCCTGGGACGCAACGGCAGCATGGCCCGTCCGCGCGGGCAGTTCCACGGCACGGCGCTCTCCGGCCGCGCGGGGGCGGGCATCGACGCCTGCGCCGCGCTGCGCACCACGTTCGACGTGCCGGCGGGCGGACGGATCGAGCTCGCGTTCTTGCTCGGCCAGGGCGAGGGCCGCGAGCACGCGGCGGTGCTGGTCGATCGTTACCGGAAAGCCGACTTCGACGCCGTCCTGGCGGAAGTGCGCGCCCAGTGGGACGAGGTTCTGGGCGCGATCGAGATCACGACGCCCGACCCGGCGATGGACTTGATGGTCAACCGCTGGCTCCTCTACCAGACCCTGGCATGCCGCGTCTGGGCGCGCGCCGGCTTCTATCAGGCAGGCGGCGCGTACGGCTTTCGCGACCAGTTGCAGGACGTGATGGCGTTGTGCGTCTCCCAGCCGGCGATCGTGCGCGAGCACATCCTGCGCGCGGCCGGCCGCCAGTTTCCCGAGGGTGACGTCCAGCACTGGTGGCACCCGCCGCAGGGCCGCGGGGTGCGGACGCGCATCTCCGACGATCTGCTGTGGCTGCCCTACGCCGTCGCGCGCTATCTCGACGTCACGGGCGACCGCTCGATCCTGGATGAGGAGCTGCCGTTCCTCGCCGGCGCGAACCTGCGCGAGAACGAGGACGAGTGCTACTTCCAGCCAGGGGTCTCCGACCAGCGCGCCCCGCTCTATGAACATTGCGCGCGCGCCATTGACAAGAGCCTGCCCGTCGGCGCGCACGGTCTGCCGCTCATGGGAACCGGTGACTGGAACGACGGCATGAATCGCGTCGGCGAACATGGCAAGGGCGAGAGCGTGTGGCTGGCCTGGTTCCTGAATGCGAACCTGCGCGCCTTTGCCCCCCTCGCCGAGGAGCGTGGCCAGTTCGATCGCGCCGTCCAGTGGCGCGGCCGCAAGGCCGCGCTCGAGGCCGCGCTCGACCGCGAAGCCTGGGACGGCGAGTGGTACCGCCGCGCCTACTTCGACGACGGCACGCCGCTCGGCGCGGCCGCCGACGCCGAGTGTCGCATCGACTCGATTGCCCAGACCTGGGCCGTGATCGCGGGCGGCGGCATGCGCGAGCGGGCAGTCGAGGCCATGGCGGCGGTCGACCGTCACCTGGTCCGCCAAAAGGAGCAGCTCGTGCTGCTGTTCACCGCGCCGTTCGACAAGACCGAGAGGGAGCCGGGCTACATCAAGGGCTACCTGCCCGGCATCCGCGAGAACGGCGGGCAGTACACGCATGCAGCGGTCTGGACGGTCGTGGCCGCCGCGATGCTCGGCCAGGGCGACCGCGCCCACGAGCTCTTCACCATGCTGAACCCGATCACGCATGCGAACACCAACGACGAGATCGCGCGCTATGGCGGCGAGCCCTACGTCGTGGCGGCGGACGTCTATTCGGAGCCGCCGCATACGGGACGCGCGGGTTGGACGTGGTACACGGGCGCGGCCGGCTGGCTCTACCGCGGCGCGGTCGAGTGGATCCTTGGTTTCCGGATCCGGGGCGAACGCTGCTTCTTCGACCCGGCGATCCCCGCGCAGTGGCCGGGCTACCAGATCCGATTCCGCCACGGCCGGTCGACTTATCGGGCGGAGATCGAGAACCCTTCGCTGGTGGCGAGCGGCATCGCGCGCCTCGAGCTGGATGGAGTCGAGATCGAGGGCGCCGAGGGCATCCCCCTGGTCGACGACGGAGCGGAGCACGTGATCCGAGTCGTCCTCGGCGTCGCGGCGGGCGTGACGGGCGTGACGGAATCCCGGACTAGAAGCTGATCGCTGCCCCGCGCCTGCTCCCGAAAGTCAGGCCCCATCGCCCTCGTGCAGTTCGACCCCCGCGCGCCGGGCCGCCGAAGCGCTGACCTTCTCCCACGCGCTCGTCCGCCAGTTGTCGATCGGGCCGCCCGCCGAACTCCAGTCCGGCACCGTGAACAGGAAGTGCCCCCCCAGCGCGGTGACATAGGGTTCGTACAGCCGGCGCAACTGGGCGAGCTTCTCATCGACCGGCTCCCCCTGGCGCGTCGCGGGCTCCACTTTCCCGAGTTGCGCGCGCATGCGGACCAGCACTTCGGGCGCGAGCCGTTCGCCCGCCGGTTCACGCGGCGGGACGCGGAAGATCTGCGCCAGGTCGACCACCGCGTGGCGCGCGATCGCAAAGGTCAGCCGGGCCTGGCGCGCGACCGGACCCTCGAACGAGGCAATCGCGAACGCGCTCGCGTCGAGGATGGTGGTCAGGGCCGCCAGCCAGGACTGGTTCGAGTGCTGCGAGCGGTAGTAGGCGAGGGCGGGATAGGAGAGGTGGCTTTCCATCAGCTCCGCCGCCCAGCGTTCCCAGTCCGCGAGCAGGCGCTCGAACGCGACGGAGTCGCCCGAGTGGCGGCGCAGCAGTTCCTCGGCGGTGGGCGGCGACCCCGCGCGCGCATCGAGTAGCGAGATGCTGATCTCGCGGCGCGAGAACGCCTGGTAGAGCACCGGAAGGTAGCCGATCACGATCGCCAGGAAGCCGAATCCGGTCCCCGCCTCGAGCACGGTCAGGATGCGTGCTATCGGATCGTTCGGCGTGACGTCGCCCAACCCGAGCGTGAAGAACGTCGTTCCGCTCATGTAGAGGTCGGCGCCGAAGCCGGGCTTCCCGCGCACGAGGTCCAGGTGCGACCCGAAGCCCCACTGCAGGAGCGCGAATCCCAGGATGAGCGCGGCCGCCCACACCATGAACAGTCCGAGCAGCGACATCGGGCCGTAGACATTGAGCGCGCCGAGGCGCCGCTTGCCGGCGGGCAGGGTGCGGGCGAAACCGCTCCACAAGCGCCAGGTCGCGCGATAGAAGATCCCCGCCGGCCTGAGGCGGCGATGGACCGTCTGCGGCAGGACGAGCGTCTCGAACGCGTCCTGCAGGATGATCACGATCAGGAAGAAGCCCAGCAGGGACGCCAGGAGCGTCTGGCTCATGCCGCGGGTCGGTCCCTTCTACCCGGACGTGCCGGACTTGGTGTTCGGGATCACTCCCGAGCGCTCCAGGCGATGGATGATCTTCAGGGCCATGTTCGCCGCCAGCGATGAGGTGCTGCCCGGATTGAAGGACTCGGACACGCCGCCCCAGACCAGGCGCCCGGTCTGGACGTCGAACACGCTGGTCTCGAGCCGGACGATGGTGTCCTGCTGGATGTAGCCCGGGGTCTCGATCGCGGTGTAAGCATGAGTGAACAGTCCGAAGTAGCCGCCGTAGTAGGTGCCGGGCGCAACGTAGGTGTTGCCCGGGATGTAGGTCGACTCCTTGTCGATCGCGAGCACGCGCGTCACGAACACGAGATCGGCGCCGGCATCGGCGACTTTCTGCGCGACCGCGGCGGAGTCCGGCCGCGTCCCCGTGGCGCCGAGCAGCGCCGAGCCGGCGAGCGCCTGAAAGCCGCGCGACTGGAGCTGCTTCGACATCTCGGTCTCCCAGATGCGGCCATTGATCTCGTTCTCGGCCACGGCCATCACGACGATCTTCTGGCCGGACTTCGCCGAGAAGCTCGGATCCTTCCACTCGCTGACCATCTGATTCGAGGACGCGCAGGAGGTCAGCACGACGGCGACGAGCAACCACTTCGGGGCGTTGCGCAAGGTCTTGATCATGCGAAGCCTCCCTTCTTCCCGTTCGGGCACCGGGATCCTCCCGGAGCCGGCCCTTGTATGCACTTGCAGGTTAGCACTACTCTGGTCTTCGCTCACCCGGTTCCAGCCACCCGCCACGATCGCCCAGGAGACCCCCCGCATGTCCGCGCGCCCTACCGTTTCCGCCCTCCTTGCGCTCGCGCTGCTCGCCGCCGCTCCGGCCCTTGCCGCCGACACGAAGCACAAGCCGCTCGACCCCGCCAACATGGACACCGGGATCCGTCCGGGAAACGACTTCTACCTCTACGCCAACGGCGCATGGCTCAAGCGGAACCCGATCCCGGCCGACCAGACCGAGTGGGGCGGATTCGTCCTCCTGGCCGAGAACAACAGCGCGGTGCTCCACACCATCCTCGAGGACGCCGCGAAAAAGGGCGGTGCGGCGGAGGGCAGCCCGCAGCAACTCGTCGGCGACCTCTACGCCAGCTCGATGGACTCGGCGCGCGCGGACCGGGAGGGCGCGAAACCGCTCGCCGACGAGCTCGCTCGGATCTCGGCGATCGAGTCGAAGGACGCGCTGCTCGACGAGTTCGGGAGGCTCCAGGCGCGCGGCGTGCGGGTGCCGTTCGGGCTGGGCGTCAACCAGGATGCGAAGAACAGCACGGTCATGATCGTCCAGCTTGGCCAGGCAGGCCTCGGCCTGCCCGATCGCGACTACTACCTCAAGTCCGACGCCGCATCGCAGAAACTGCGCGAGCAGTACGCAGCTCACGTCACGCGAATGTTCCGGCTCCTGGGCGACAACCAGGCCGACGCCGCGGCGCACGCCGCCACCGTGGCCGCGGTCGAGACGCGACTCGCCCACGCCTCGATGACGCGCGTCCAGCGCAGGGATCCGGTGGCCACGTATCACAAGATGACGCTCGACACGCTCGCCGCCCTGACGCCCGCAATTTCGTGGCCGCGCCTGTATTCGGGCATGGGCCTCAAGGACTCGGGGCCGGTCAATGTTGCCCAGCCCGGCTTCTTTTCCGAATTGAACACCATGGTCGACGCGGTGCCGCTGGCCGACTGGCGGACCTACCTGCGCTGGCACCTGGCGCATACGACCGCGTCGCTGCTGAGTTCGGACTTCGTGAACGAGGATTTCGATTTCTACGGCCGGACGCTCAACGGGGTCACCGCCATGCGCCCGCGCTGGAAGCGCGCCCGCGGGATCGTGGACGACAGCGTGGGCGAGGCCCTGGGCGAGCTCTACGTGGCGCGCAACTTCGCCCCAGCCGCAAAGGAACGCGCGCGCAAGCTGGTCGAGGACCTGCGCGCCGAGCTGCACGACCGCATCCAGAACCTGGCGTGGATGAGCCCTTTGACCAAGGCCCAGGCGCTGCGCAAGCTGGCGGCTTTCGGCGTCAAGATCGGCTACCCGGACGCGTGGCGCGACTACAGCAAGCTCACGATCGACCGCGGATCACTGCTCGGGAACGTGATCAACGCGCGCCTGTTCGAGTTCAATCGGAACCTCGCCAAGCTCGGCGTGCCGGTCGACCGGAAGGAATGGGGCATGACGCCCCCGACCGTGAATGCGTACTACAACTCGCGTCGCAACGAGATCGTGTTCCCCGCGGGGATCCTGCAGCCGCCGTTCTTCGACGCGGACGCGGACGATGCCGTCAATTACGGCGGCATCGGCGCCGTGATCGGGCACGAGATGACGCATGGTTTCGACGATCAGGGACGCAAGTCCGACGCCGACGGCAACCTCAAGGACTGGTGGACGCCCGCCGACGCCGCGCAGTACACCCAGCGCGCGAACCTGGTGCAGGCGCAGTTCGAAGGCTTCGTTCCGATCGACACTCTGCACATCAACGGCAAGCTGACCCTGGGGGAGAACCTGGCGGACCTGGGGGGCGTGAGCATCGCGTATGGCGCGCTCCAGCGGGCGCTCAAGGGCAAGGAGCGGACGAAGATCGACGGCTTCACCCCGGACCAGCGCTTCTTCCTCTCGTTCGCCCAGATCTGGCGCGAGAACATCCGGCCCGAGGCGCTCCGGCTTCAGCTCAACACCGACCCGCACTCGCCGGGTCACTTTCGGACGATCGGGCCGCTCTCGAACATGCCCGAGTTCGCCCAGGCCTTCGGGCTCAAGGCCGGCGACCCCATGGTCCGGCCGGCCGATCAGCAGGCGAAGATCTGGTAGCGCGCTACCCGGCGCCCTCAAGATGACGGGTGTCGTTCCAAAGCCGGATCGCGGGGTCGAGTAGCCCGTGGTCGTAGCCCAGCACGCTCACCCCCGCCGTCGAGAGCAGGAACTTGCCAGCCTCGCGCACCGGAAGGCCGATCCACCGCACGCCGAGCGCGCGAGAGAAGTGTCCGTGCCCGAAGAGGAGCACGTTGCCCGGGACCCCGCGTAGCCGCGCCACCACCCGGTCGGCTCGCGCCGCGATGTCCTCCGGCGACTCGCCCCCCGGTGCGCCCTCGGCGAACACGTCCCAGTCCGGCCTGCGCTCGGTGATGTCGGCGCGGCGCAGGCCCTCGAACTCGCCGTAATCCCACTCCTTGAGATCGTCGTCCACGCGCGCGCGTGGGCCGAAGCCCGCGAGTTCGCAGGTGCGCGTGGCACGCACGAGCGGGCTGGTCCAGATCTCCGCGAACTCGACCTCCCTGAGGCGCCCCCCAAGGAGGAGCGCCTGGGCTTCGCCGTCGGGGAGCAGCGGCAGGTCGGTGCGACCCGTGTGCTGCGTGCTCCTCGACCAAGCCGTCTCGCCGTGGCGCGCGATCCAGACCTCAGGGAGCGCGCTCATTTCTTCCTGCGCAGGTAGTTGAAGTCGTAGACGACCGTCCAGGTCGAGCCGTCGTCGCTCGACTGCTCGTAGGCCTTCGCCGCACGCGCCCAATCCTGGTGAGCGTAGAAGGTGTCGGCCGCGGCCGATTCCGGCGCTGCATGCGCCGCGCCGACGCCGAGCAGCGTGCCAGAGGCGGCCAGCAGGAGAACGAGGACACGAGAGGACATGGCGGATCCTTCACCCGGTCGGGTCGAGAAGCGGGCAGCCCATCCACCCACGCGCGCACCATGCTCCGCGAGGGCCGGCGGACCGTCAAACAAGGTCCCGGTGAAGCCGATTAGTGCGTCACCGCGCCCGCCGCCTTGCGGCCGAGCGCGCCACCGATCTTGCCGCCGATGTAGCGCCCTGCGATCGAACCCAGCGGCCCGCCGAGCGAACCTCCGAGCATGCCGCCCAGGTTCCCACCGAGGCTCGAGCCCATGGTGCCGGCCATGCCGCCTGCCATGCCGCCGCCCACGCCCTTCATCCCGCCGAGCGCGCCACCTGCCATCCCGCCCATGCCGCCCATCGCTCCCATCTTCGAGCGCATCTCGTCCAGGTCCATGACGTCGTAGCCCTTGGGGATCTCGAATTCCGCCGCGGGCTGCGGGCCGGCCTTGCGTTCCTTCCACGAGATGACGGCCTTCTTGCCGCCGGCCGCGCTCTCCATCCGCACCGGGGCTCCTGTCGCCTTGTCGAACCACGCCAGCGCGTCGCCTTCCTTCGAGACCAGTCGCAGCTTCTTCGTGACCACGCCCTCCAGGGTTTCCTCCCCCAGGTCCTCGGTCGTGAAGTCGTCCTGCGCGGACGCTGTTGGATCAGGCTTCGCGCTTCCCCCGGCGAGCGCCGCCATCTCCCCGCGCGACTGCTTCATCGCCCGCTTCTGCTCGGGCATGAGCATGTACGAGGTCCCCTTCTCGTCCCCGAGTTCGATCATGGTGAACTGCTTGCCGTCGACGCTCATGTCCGTGCGCATCTTTTCGCGGTCGATCACGCGGTGCATGACAACAGTCTTGCCCTCGGACTCGATCACCAGTTGCTCGCTGTACGCCGCGGGCGGAGTAAAACGCGGCAGGCCGGCGATCGCGGCCCCGGGGAGGGTGGCGACCCGGGAGGTGCGGGCAGGCACGCTTGAAGGGGCCGGGGCCCTGGCCGCCAGGGCGGAGGTGGCGAGGGCGATGGTAAGGATGAGGGCGAGGGGGTGGCTCATGAAATCCTCCAGGGTGCTTCAAAATCCCGCGACAGAGCGGCAATCATTGCCCCAAGTCCCTGCCAGTGCAACCGCTAGGTTGTGCCCCCGATTGCAAGGGGCCGTCCGGGGGGTGCCCCCGCCCGTCGAGCAATTGCGGGGTACGACCTGGTACAGCCGGCGAGGCAATGGGCCGATATTGGGTGGGAAGCGCACGGACGCAATCTCGCAACGGCGCCAGGCCCGGCACGGGTCTTCCAGGGATGGAGCTTTGCCTTTG
>JBKJOC010000325.1:0-2674 GCA_046595725.1 Candidatus Eiseniibacteriota bacterium | reverse complement strand
CTGACAACCGAATGGTGGATCAGGCGCCGCCGCGGCCTCGCCTGATCCCGTAGCCCCCGGAAGCGCCCCCGCGCCCAGCCCCCGCTGGAGTTGTCGTGCGACCCATTGCCTTGTTGTTTCTGCTCGTGTGCTGCGCAGGCCCCGCCCGCGCTCAATCGGCTTCGCCCCCGGTCGTCCTCAACGAAGTGCTCTACGACGTGCCCGGCGCGGACGGGGGCGCCCAGTTCGTCGAGTTGTTCAATCGCGAGGAACGCGTGATCGCGCTCACCGGCTATCGCCTCGAGGCGGGGGACGGCGCGGGCGAGGCGCGCTGGAAGCTCCTGTGGACGGGCCAGGCCGGCGACGTCATCCTGCCGCGCGGGCGCTTCGTGATCGGCGAGGGCAACGTGCTGCCACGGCCCGACCGCGTCCTGGCGATCGACCTCGAGAACGGCCCCGACGCGGTGCGGTTGAGCGCGCCCGACGGCAAGAGCGACGTGCTCGGCTACGGTGCGCTGACGTTCGCCGGCTACTTCGAGGGCCGGCCGTGCGAGGACGTCGCGGCCGGCTACGCGCTTGCGCGCGCTCCCGACGGCGCGGACACGGGCGACAACAGGGCGGACTTCGTCGCGCTCTCGCCCGCCACGCCGGGTACCCCCAACGTCGCCGAGCGCGACCTCGCGCTCGTGCGCGTCACCGCCGATGCCGAGCGCGTCGAGCCCGGTGATCCGGTCACGCTGCGGGGCCACCTGGTCAATCGCGGAGTCGGCGCGCTCTCGGCGCCCATGATCGAGGTGCTGCTCTGGGCGGCGCCGCGCGCGCTCGAGACCGGAACGACCGCGGGACAGGACGACGCCCCGCCCGCGCCCGACTCGTTGGTTGCCCGCCTCGAGGCGCCGGCTGACCTTGATCCCGGGGACTCGCTCGCCGTGGTGCTGTCGTTCATTCCGGGGGTCGCCGGCGCGTGGGACCTCGCGCTCCAGGCGCGGGTCGAGGACGACGGCGCGCCCGCGAACGACCGCGCGGCGGTCCGCGTCCAGGTCGGACCGGGGGCGCTGATCGTCAACGAGGTGCTGTCCGCGCCGCGCGACGGGCCCGAGTGGATCGAGCTGCGCAATGTCTCGCGCGAACCGATCGCGCTCTTCGATTGGACGCTCGAGGACGCCACCGGCCGCCGCGGGATCGTCGTCGCGCCCGGGAACACCGGCCTCGCCTTCGACGTAAGGCCCGACAGCCTGGTCGTGCTCACCTCCGATCCGCCGGCCCTGCTCGCGCGCCATCCGGAGCTCTCAAGGTCGAAGGTCGCGGCCTGCCAGCCCTGGCCCACGCTCAACAACGGCGGCGCGGGCGGCGAGCCGGCCGATCGCGTGGTCGTGCGCGCGCCCTCGGGCCGCGTGAGCGACGCGATGGAGCTGCCGGGCGGAGATCCAATCGGCGCGTCTCTCGAGCGCCGCGCGGCAGGAAGCCCGAGCCGGGCGCGCGCGACCTGGGGCGTGAGCGCGGCCGAGGGCGGAACGCCGGGGCAGGCGAATTCGATCGACGGCGGAGCCTTCGTGCCGGGCGTCGCGCTCGTGGCCGCGGCCGGGGGCGCGCGGCCCGCCGAGGGTCAGGGCGCGCTCCTCAGCTACCGCACCGGCTTCGAGCGCGCCACCGTGT
This sequence comes from Candidatus Eiseniibacteriota bacterium, assembly GCA_046595725.1. Taxonomy (GTDB): domain Bacteria; phylum Eisenbacteria; class RBG-16-71-46; order RBG-16-71-46; family DASYSL01; genus JANPEF01. The sequence goes on along the minus strand of JBKJOC010000325.1, from coordinate 1,039 downwards.
CGCTCGCGGTCTACGACCTGAGGGGCCGACTCGTGCGCGCCTTGCTCGAGAACGCCGACGGGCCTGGCCAGGCGCGAATCGCGTGGGACGGGCGCGCGGCCGGCGGCGCCGCGGCGGCGCCCGGCGTCTACGTCGCCGGTTTGAAGGCGAAAGACACCGTTGGCGGCGCGGCGACCGCGCGCGCCCGCGCCTGGGTGTGGGTCCGATGAGGCGCGCGCTCTTGTTCGTCCTGCTGATGGGGGCGGCCGACGCGGTTTCAGCCGGGGTCACGCCCGATCCGGGCGGGGCGGGCGCGTGGGGCGTGGGCGGCGCGCTGCTGGCCGACTCCGCGGGGCCGCTTGCGCTGTTCGATGCGCCGGCGCGCCTGGGCCCCGAGGGAGCCAGGGTCGGGCTGGCCGTCCAGAAGATGCGTTTGTTCGAGCTCGATGCGCTCTCGCGCGTCCGCATCGCCGTCGCCTGCACGAGGGCGGCCTTTACGGTGGCGCTCGGCCACGAATCGTTTGGCCCGGCGCCCGCGCGGCGCTCGCGGCTCCTCCTCGGGCTCTCGTGGATGGACTCTGGCAAGGCGCTGGGCGTGGCGTGGAGCGAGCGCCGTGGCTCGGGGATCGCGGGTCGCGCCGGCTCGCTCGACCTGGCCGTGAGCACGCGCCTAAAGGGGCGGGTGGACCTCCAGCTTTCGGTGCGGGGCGCGCTTTCGGGCGGCGACCCCGACGTCCAGGCCGATCCGGACTGGACCGCCGAGGTGGCGTCGGACCTCGGGCCCGCGCGAGCGCACCTCGCACGGACGCGTGACCTGCACGGCGCGCGCACCGGGGGCGGGGTGACGCTCGCGGCCGGGCCGCTCTCGGTGCGTGCGGGCGCGATCGGGCCGCCGTTGTCATGGACGATCGGCTTCGGGCTCGGCGCCTCGTTGCGCAAGGCCACCGCGCGCGCGGGCTTCGCGCGCGTGGTCCATCCCGAGCTCGGCGCTTCCGACATGATCGAGGGAGGCGCGGCATGGTGAGCGCGCTGCTCTTCCTGTTGCTCCTTGCCGCCCCGG
>JBKJOC010000468.1:0-5920 GCA_046595725.1 Candidatus Eiseniibacteriota bacterium | reverse complement strand
GCGGGCTGGTGGCGGCCTGCAGAGAGCAAAGTCGGGCGTAGCTGCCATTGCGCGCGAGCAGCGCCTCGTGGCCCCCCTCTTCCACGATGCGGCCGTGCTCGAGAACCACGATGCGATCGGCGAAACGCACCGTGGCGAGGCGGTGCGCGATGATCAGGGTGGTCCGCCCCATCGCGGCCCGCTCGAGCGCATCGATCACGATCCGCTCCGAGGCGACATCGAGCCCGCTCGTTGGTTCGTCGAGGATGACGATCGGAGCATCGCGCAGGATGGCCCGGGCGATCGCGATGCGCTGCTTCTGCCCGCCCGAGAGACTGGCGCCGCGCTCGGCGACCAACGCCTGGTAACCGTTCGGCATCCGCGCGATGAACTCCTCCGCATTCGCCAGCCGCGCAGCGGATGCAATCTCCGCCTTGCTGGCGGTCGGCCGGCCGAACGCGATGTTTTCACCGATCGTGCCGCTGAACAGGAGCGCGTCCTGCAACACGAGGCTGATCTGCTCCCGCAGCGATTGCAGTTCCAGATCGCGGACATCCTCACCATCGATCTGAACACTGCCATGGGTGGCATCGAAGAATCTGGGGATCAAGCCGACAAGCGTGCTCTTTCCGGCCCCCGTGGCGCCGACAATGGCGACGCGTTCCCCGGGCGCGATGTCGAGGTCGACTGAGGTCAGCACGGGCTGTCCCGGCTCGTAGGCGAAGGAAACGTCCCGGAATTCGATCCGCCCTCTTGGCCGTGACACGCGCCGGGCGCCGGGCCGGCTCGCAACCTCCGTCCGCGCCTGAAAGACGTCCTGGATGCGTTCGAGCGCAATCGCCGCCCGGCTGAGCGAGGTGGAAAGGCGCGCGAGCGCCCTCATCGGCGCATAAAAGTTCGTCACGTAGGCGAAGAAGACGATCACGTCCCCGGTGGTCAGCTCGTTCGCGAGCACCCGGGTGGCCCCGTTCCACATCACGATCACCAGACCGACCGCAGCCAGCACGTCCACCAGCGGCGCGACCCGCGCCTGGTAGCGCACGCCCTCGAGGTAGGCGAGCAAGCTCTTCTCTCCCTGAAGTTGAAAGCGGTCGTCCTGTTGTTGTTCCTGCGCGAGACCCTGCACGATGCGGATCGCGACGAAAGTCTCCTGCGCCACCGAGGCCAGCACTCCGTCGCTCATGCGCGCTGCACGTGCGGCGACCTTGATCCGGCGTGTGTAGCGCACGACGGTCCAGAACAGGATCGGTGCAACGCACAGGGACGCCAGCGCGAACTGCCAGTTGAGCCAGAACATGAGCCCCAGCATCGCGACCAGCAGGCAGGCGTTGCTGACCAGCAGGATGGAGCCGTTGGCGACAACGTCCTGCAGCGCGCTGACGTCGGTCGTCAAGCGGGACATCAGGTCACCCGTTCTCTGCTGGTCGTGGTAGCGCAGTGAAAGCCGCTGGATGTGGGCGAACAGGCGGCAGCGCAGTTGAAATGCGAAACGCTGGGCGACATCCCCGACGGACCGCGTGAATCCGTAGGTCAACGCACCGGTGCTCAACGCGATGAGCAGCGTCGCGGCACAGGCGCCGAAGAGCACATGCATGGGATCGTTTGCAGCTTGATTGACCCACCCTCCGACGAACGGGACGCGCGTGTGCTTGTGCGAGAGCACGGTGTCGATGACGACCTTGAGGGGCCAGGGCCGCAGCGCCGTGAGCAGTGCGTCCAGAACCATCGCGAGCGCCGCCCACAGCAATGTTGCCCGGAAGGGCCACAGGAGCGGAAGGAAGTGCCCGGACCAGCCGCCGGGCGCCTTCGCCCGGGACGCTCGGTCAGGCACTCGCGCCCTGGTCGCGCCCGCCCCAACGTTCCGCGCGCGGGAGTTCGAGAGTGCCGCCGAGGTCGTTGATCCGGAACATGCCACGCAAGCCCGACACTTCGGCCAGGCGCGTCAGCAACCGCGCCGCCGCCTCGCCCTGCAGGAGCTTCGGTTGATAGTGCACACGTAGGTCACGATTCTTGACATAGACCGGATAGGCATGAAGGACCGTGCGCCGATCTTCGAAACGGATTCCAAGCAGCAGGGACTCCGCGCGGCTGTTCGCGGAGCCGAACGCGAAGTTGCCGAGGCTGTAGAAGATCGGGCAGCCGCGATGGATCTCGATCGGCTGGATCACGTGCGGATGGTGGCCAATTACCGCATCCGCTCCGCAGTCGATCGCGAAGCGGGCCTTGGCGCGGTCCTCGGCGAACGGTTCGGCCTCATAAGGCAGACCCCAGTGCACCGTCACAATGACGCGATCGGCGCGGGCGCGCAGCGCCCGAATGTCGCGCGCGAGTTCATCCGGGGTGTCCATGGCGCTGCCGGGTCGCGTCGCCGTCGCGGCCGTCCGCCGGTTCCAGTAGTAGCCGAGCAGCCCGATGTGGTGCGGACCCGACTCGAGAATGACCGGAGCATGGGCGGCATCTTGATTGACCCCCGCGCCAACGGAGTGGACACCGGCCGCCGCGAGCGCATCGAGCGTCTCGAGCACGCCCTCGGGGCCGCAGTCGAGCAGGTGATTGTTCGCGAGATTCACGACATTGATGCCCGCTCGCCTGAGCGTGGACGCGGACCGCGGGTGTACCCGGTAGGAGTAGTTCCGATCCTGCTTCTGCGCGTGCCTGGCGAGCGGCCCCTCGAGGTTTGCCAGCACGACCGGGGTCCGGCACAGGAGCGGTCGCACGGCGTCGAACGGATAATCCGGCCCATGCTTTTCGATGGCCTTCCTGGTCCGTCCGCCCAGCATGACGTCGCCGGCGGCAAGGAGCGAGAGCCCCGGGGCTCCCGAGCCGGCCATGTACTCTTCCAGCGCCTGCGGCGAGACCAGGTCCTTGTCGGCCGGGGGCGCATCGCGTGGGATGCCCGGAGCGGGTGAGGCCGGGTTTGTCGTGGGATCGTTCACTTCGGTGACCTCCCGGCCTTTAGCGCTCCGCCACTCCGCGGGCGGCGAACACCTGCAAGATCAGCGCGCGATGCTGGCCGGCAAAAATGCGTGCGTCGGCCGCGAGCAATGCGGCAAGGCCCACCTCAAACCCGGCGCGCGCCCGGCGCGTGCCGGCCACGGTTGGTGTGCTTTCCACATCGTGCCGGCGGCCCAGCTCGAGAAGCATGGCGAGCACGAGCCGGTCGCAGATTTGCGCGCGTTGCGCTTCACTCGCCGCCACTCTTGTCCGCAGGTCCCAGAGCGCCGCACCCCAGATCGTGCCGTTCCCGTGGGGATCCGCCCGCGGAGCAGGATCGTAATCAGCCATGGTCCACGCTGTCGCCAGGCTGCGGGGATGGATCTGCCGCTCGTCATGCGTCTGGTGCCATGCCCAGATGTGGGGCACCCCCAGCATCGTGGCCGCCCAGTAATCGCAGGTTCCCTCGTCCAGGGCGGTCTTTCGATTGTCCTGCCGGTCGGGACGCCGCAGCGCATTGGCCCGAAGATCGGCGGTATGGCGAGTGACGTGGTGCCCGTACTCGTGATACAGGATGCCGGCGTTGTGCGACGCGTTGGCCCGGTATTGCTGGCCGGTAGCTCTCACGATCGCCCCGGCCCCCAGCAATTGCCGGCCCGGGCCCAGGTGAATTTCCCCGTCGGGAGAAAGCGTCGCGGGTTCGGGAACGTCGTAGCGGCGAGCGGGCAGCCGATAGTGGCCGCCCTGGAAGGCGAGCCATCGCGCCCCCCGGCGAATGCCGTCGCGCACGCCCGCATGTTCCGTCGCGGCGTGGTGCGCGTTGACCACGGCGATCACGCGCGGGAGCGATGGGGCGTCGATCTCGCGCAGGAGCCCGTCCACGTAGGACGCCATTCGGTCGAGGTGATAGTAGGCATTGGTTTCGCCAAAGTGAGACGCCTCGATGTAGCGTTGTCGCCAGTGGGGCTTCACGAACACACGCGTGTCCATCCGGCCGCCGCCACGGCCCGGGTCAAACAGAAAGTCGCCTGCCGCGTTCGGGTTGGCGTTTCCGATCGGCCTCGCCCGCAATTCGCCGTCCGGTGAGGCCGGCTCGGGAAGCTCGGCGCCGTTTCGCACCTCCACGAAGTGGCCCATGAGCCGGGCGACACCGTCCTCTTGTGGCCCGAGGCGAGGCAGGGGCCGGACTTCCAATGCGACGTGGCCCCCGACCGCCTCCGCGCAATCGGGTCGCCAGGTGTAGACACGGCCGCAGCTCATGCCGGGGGCGGCATTCCGGGAGCCGACCCCGCTGCGCGCGATCCCGATCGCTGGCGCGCGAGCTGCTCGAGTCGTTCGTTCAGCATGCCGCATTCCAGTTGCCGGGCCGTCATGCACTGGACGCCGGAGTTCGCCTGCACTTCCTGCATGGCAAGTGGGCTCATGGTCAGGAGTCCGGACATCGCGACTGGAGCAATGCCCCAGTCACTCAACATCCACACGCCGCCCAGCGCTCCCAGCGGGTCGCTGGTGGCGAAGACCCAAGCGTCCACGGTGCTGGTGAACGCAGGCGACTGAAGAAGGGCCGACGTCTCCTTCTGGAGCAGGCCGTCGGCGATCTCGATGACAACCCACTCCGCGCCGCGGGACGCGGCATGCGTCACGAGGGTCCGGTGAAGATCGAGCAGCTCGTCCAGGGTACAGAGATAGGTCGAAGGGTGCCCCCCGTCGACGAAGTCCAGGGCCACGCACGCACCCGTATCCTTGACTTTCCAGAGATCCCGTCCGGTGGCGGTGCCGGTCAGCTTGATTGCCGCCACGCGGTGATTTCCCCCCTGCAACCCGACGATCAGGCTCGCGGCCGTGTGGGTCTTCCCCGCGTCCATTGAGGAACCGCATACCACGACGACGTGCGGCCAGCGCAAGTTCGTGTGCGTCGCCAGCGCGAATTGGCGCAGGTTCAGCGCTTGCCCCTGCGCATTGCCGAGCGCGCCGAGCTGGCGGAGGCGGCTCGCCTCGACGATTCCTTCGCACTTGCTGAGGACCAGTCCGCACACGCCCCCCACCGAGAGGAGATCGCAGAACGGGCCATCGGAACGCGCGTAACCCTCGAATTGATGGGTCGCGTAGCGGTTCCCGAAGGCCGCTGCGATCAGGTCGCCCTCGTGCAGGTTGCAGATGCGTCCCGACGCGAGTTCCAGTCGCGTGTTCTTCCCGATCTTCTCCAGCCGCGTCAGGACGAGGTCGCCCGCGCGCGGGGATGCCGGTATGGGCAGAAGCGTCACCACGCTGGCTTCCGGTACGCGCCGCAGGGCATACGGAAAACGGACCTTCGCCATGGTTTCATCGTCAAGCCGACGAGTCCCGTTTGTCGTGTTGATCGTGCTCTGATTCAAGAACCCTCCACGATGCGTTGCCACGGTCTATTGCAGGATCAGCGCTCGCAGCTGCGTGGCGGCCTGCACGGAGTTCGGGAGTTGCAGCTTGACGCGCCAGCGATAATTGCCGGGCCCAAGAGTCTGACCCGCATACGCGCCCCGATTGCCGGTGCCGTTCCAGTCTGCCTGCGTGCTCCGGCTTCGGGTCGAGGTCCAGACGATCACGCCGTCGACGGAAAGCCGTGCGCTCGAGCTGAGATACGAACCCTGGTAGGCGGTCCACACGAACCGGAGCGGGGACCCGAATGACGGCAGCGGCGCCACGGCGCTGTCCACCGGAGTCATCAGGGTCAGGCCGTTGGCATCAATGTCCACGGGCACGATCGCGATGGCATCGCCGGGATGGACCACAATGAAGAAGGCGCGCACGTAACCCAGGTCCCCGGGGTCGGTCGGGGAGACCCGCACGACCCAGGGACCGGGTGGAGCCGTCATGAAGGCGTAGGTCCCCGAGCCGTCGGTGACGGCGGAGTCCACCGGCGCCTCGAGCGAGTCGTGCACGGCGAGATAGGTGGTCATGCCGACCACGGGAACGCCGGCACGCAGCACCCGTCCCGAGACCTGCGGACTGCCGGCGGGAGCGGTGGCTG
>JBKJOC010000218.1:0-4933 GCA_046595725.1 Candidatus Eiseniibacteriota bacterium | reverse complement strand
AAGCCCGCGGGCCCGGTAAGCCTCGAGATGGTGAGCTGTAACTTCGCGCAGGCTCGCTCCGCCTCGTCGACCTCCATGTTGGCGGCTTGAGCTTGCGCCGCCTCGAAAGCGAGGATTTGACGAGTCAGATTCTCGAGCGCGGGAGAGTCCACAGTCATCCGCAGCACCTCGGCTTCCGGATCGCGAGCCCGCAGCTCACGCCGTCTCGCAATAGAAAGACGGGGAGGCTCCGGGCATGCGGTTCTCATGGCTGACGATTCGTGACATTCTGTCGTGTTGCCGCACGGAGGTGGCTCTTCGGAGCGATCCAAAGACCTCCGGAGCCGGAGCGCATCAAGCCGTGACGATCGAATCTTCTCATTCCACGGTGCGCCCGGGCCCGCGCTCCGCCGAAGTCGACGAAGCCCGGATCATGCGCGATCATTGCAATTTCCGGAAGCGGTCTCATAAGGGTGAGCGTATTGGTTGCCGAACTCGAATGGCAGCAAAACCTTAAGACATTGCTGGACTGCCAGTTCGGCGAATTCGATTGAAGCTGCTGCGGAAGCTCGGAGCACCAAAGTCTCTAGGAGGCACGGCATGGCGAAGTCTTTCGATGTGGTCGTGATCGGAACCGGTTCGGCGGCGTCGACCGTCGCTTCGCGCACGAAGGCGGCCGGATGGAACGTTGCGGTGATCGACTCGCGACCGTTCGGTGGGACGTGCGCGCTCCGCGGATGTGACCCCAAGAAGGTGCTCGTCGGAGCGGCCGACGTGATGGCCTGGGGGCGGCGGATGCAGGGCAATGGCGTGCGGGCGGGCGAGCTCACGATCGATTGGCCGGAGCTCGCGCGCTTCCGGCACACCTTCACGGCAAAGGTGCCGGAACAACGGGAGAGCGCATTGGCCCGGGCCGGCATCGCGGCCTACCACGGCACCGCGAGATTCGTCGGCCCAACCGTAGTCCAGGTTGGAGACGAAGTCCTCGACGCGAAGCACGTCGTCATCGCGACGGGCATGAAACCGGCCGATCTCGGGATACCCGGCGGCAAACTCCTGACGACGAGCGAACAGTTCCTCGAGCGAGACTCGCTGCCGGGACGCCTGGTAATCGTCGGTGGCGGCTACATTGCCTTCGAGTTCGCCCACATCGCTGTACGCGCCGGGGCGCACGTGACCATGGTGCACCGCAATCTTTCGCCCCTCCCGCGGTTCGACCGGCACCTCGTGGATCGCCTCGTCGAAGCGACGCGCGGCCTCGGCATTCGAGTCGAGCTGGGAGCTGAGGTTCGAGCGGTTGAATCTCGCGACGGGGGATTCGTCGTACGCGCGGCCACCCAGTCGGGCGAACTCCTCCTCGAAGGCGACATGATTCTGCACGCGGCCGGTCGCACGCCCGAACTCGGCGAGCTGGACCTCGGGCGCGCCGGCATCGAGTTCGACCGAAGGGGGGTCACGGTGAATGACTTCCTTCAAAGCGTGTCCAATCCCGCGGTGTACGCAGCCGGCGACGCGGCCGCGACTGCGGGGCCGCCCCTCACGCCGGTCGCCGGGTACGAGGGCCAGATCGTGGCCGACAACCTCCTCCGGGGAAATCAGAAGACGGCCGACTACTCGGGAATTCCAACCGTGGTCTTCACGCTCCCTCCGCTGGCCGCCGTGGGCATGCTGGAGAGCGAGGCAAAGGAGCATGGCCTTCGATTTCGCACTCACACGGAGGACACGTCCGGCTGGTACTCCTCGCGGCGTCTCGCCGAGCCGACTTCGGGATTCAAGCTCCTGATCGAAGAGGAGACCGAGCGGATCCTTGGCGCGCACCTGATTGGACCGCACGCCGACGAGATGGTGAATTTTTTCGCCCTGGCCATCCGTCGAGGTTTGACCGCCACCGATTTCCGAGAGACGATCTTCGCCTATCCGACTCAGGGCTCCGACCTGCGCTCCATGCTCTAGATGTGGGTTCTAAGGACGTTGTTCACAGCGGACCCCCAATCGGCTGATCGGTGGTAACCCGTCGAGACTGCCATGAGGGCGCTTCCGGTTGTAGTGGCAAAGCCACGCCGGGAGCGCCTTTCTTCGTGCGGTCGAGCTGCGGAACGGCACGGCATAGGCCCACTCGCGCATGAGGGTCTGGATGAACCGTTCCGCCTTGCCGTTGGTACAAGGCACGGAATGCTTGAGCATGAGCGGGTGCGCGCCGAAGTCGTCTCAAAGGAATACGCCCGCCTTGCGCGCCTCGTTGATTCCCCAGGTCTCTCGATTGCGGGCCCTATGGGGGCCTCCACGCCCGCGCTTCAGCGATTCCGCGATCAGTTTTTCGGGGGCAGGCGACTCACGAAGGCAGAGGTCACCTCGCTCTTCACCTCCCATGCAGCGGCCCTTCTTCCCTACGCATATTTCGGCCCGGGTCTGATTCCGGCCATCGGACACACCTACCAAGTTATTGAGTACAAGTATGACTACGTTCCAGACGCGAACATGTTCCGCCACGACTTTGTCATCGACGTGACGTGGCCGGGGCTCAAGACACCTGGGCGGCATGAGCTCACGCGCATGTTCGACGATCCCCTTCCCGGACGGGTGGTGTGGGAACAGGGTGACGAGAAGGCGTTGCTAGCGTTCCCCAACTCCCTCCTCGACTTCATCCGAGTCGTATCCGAGTTCTTTGCGGGGCACTATGGCTGGTCACAGCGGGATGCCGTTTGGTTTGTCTTAACGGACAAGCCCCCCGTAGTCCCTTGCTTCAGCCTTGACCTAGACGCATTCCCAGACTTCGACCACAACCACAGCCGATTGCGCATCGCTGCGTTCCCTTGGATCTCCGCCCAAACCATTCTGCGCCAATACCGCACGTTTCAACGCGATGTGCTCGGGCAAATGCAGAATCGCCCGACGAGCATCGCAAGTCTCAACTTCTTCGATTTCGTCTCAGCGCGACGGACGTGCCCTGCGCCGATGCCGTGGCGTCAGATTCTCCTTGAGTGGGACAAATCAGCGCCTCGGCGAGAACGATTCGGTGTGGCACACGTGCAGAATTTCCAGCGCAACTACGAACGCATCCGGGGTCAGGTTGTATTCATGCGAAGTGATCAGGAGACGAGAAGGGTGCGGCAGGCGAAGAAGACAAAGCACTCATCGGCAAAGCAGCCTTGAGCCGGAGCAGCTCTGGGCTCAATCATGTGCCCGTGCACCCACCGGACACGAACCGGGACAAGACCCTTCGTCCAGCGACGGTTCGCGTCGCCTTCTACACCCGCATCTCGACCGACGAGGACAAGCAAAAGTACTCGCTTGACGCCCAGCACGACCGCCTGGAGGCGTTCTGCAAGGGCGTCTACGGCGACGCCGGCTATACGCTCGTCGAGGTCTTCCGCGACACCGAGAGTGGCGCCCATCTCAATCGCCCGGCCCTGACCCGCATGCTCGCCGATGCCGAGGCGGGCCGATTCGACGAGCTGATCGTCTTCCGCGTCGACCGACTATCGCGCAAGCTCAATGACCTGGGACCCATGGTCGAGCGCCTGACCAAGTGGGGCGTCGCGTTCCGAAGCGTGAGCGAGTCGTTCGACACCGCCTCGCCTTCCGGCCGCGCGATGATGCAGCTCCTCGGCGTGTTCGGGGAGCTGGAGCGCGAGACCATCATCGAGCGCACGATCGTCGGCATGGAGCGCAAGGCCAAGACCGGGGTCTGGGTCGGCGGCACGGTTCCCTACGGCTATCGCATCCGCGATGACAAGAAGGGGATCGTGATCCACGAGGATGAAGCGTTCATCGTCCGCCGCGTCTTCGCTCGCTACGCGACCGGCGCGGTGGGTGTCCGATCCCTGCGCGACGAGCTGACCGCCGACGGGCACTGGAAGCGCACCGGTAAGCCCTGGGACGCGCGGTGCCTTCTGCACATGCTTCGGAACCCGGTCTACGTGGGCAAGCTCCGCTGGAAGACCGCGATGCACCAGGGAACGCACGAGGCCATCGTCCCGGCCGAACTCTTTGCCCGCGCCGGGGCTGTCCTTAAGGCGCGCGCCGACGACCTCAAGGGTCGCCAGTGGCACACCGGAAGCGAGCGCCTGGCCACCGGGCTCATCTTCTGTTCGGGCTGCGGCCGGAGCATGGTCGGCGTCAGCGGGATCAGGAACGGCAAGAAGACCCCGTACTACGTCTGCAACGGTCGGTTGACCAAGTCGGGCTGCCGCATGGACTACATCCGGGCGGACCTGCTCGAGGGGAAGATCATCGCGGGCTTTAAGGATCTGTTCCGCACCCGCGAGATGGTCGAGCGGGTCTGGAAGGAGGCGCAGCGGCTGATCGAGAAGGAGCGGCCCGAGATCGTCGCCGAGGCCGGCAAGGTCGAGCGGGATCTGGCCCGCGCCGAAGAGCAGCTCGAGAAGTACTTCCTGGCGTTCGAGGACGGCTCTATGAAGCCCGATGTCTGCGCACCGCGGGTCGAAGGGCTCAAGCAGCAGATCGAGGCCCTGAAGGACCGCCGGGCCGTGCTGGCGCGACAAAGCGAACGGCTCTCGCTCCCGACGCTGGACCTCGACGAGGTCGCCTCCCTGCTGGCCGACTTCGAACGTGGGTTCGAGTCCCATCTCAACTCAGAGCGAAAACACCTCCTCCACCGGTTGGTGAAAGAGGTGCGGGTGCAATCGCGTGACGAGGCCGAGGTCTGGTATGCGTTTCCGCAGCCGGTGGCAGCCGCACAGGCCCGCGTTTGGCAGGGTGCGTCGGTCAGGGTGGGAGCCAGGCAATCTATCCTCCGGCCTTCGCCACGCAGCCCATCTCTTCTTCCGGACTCGGCGGGCTAACTTCGGGTAGATTCCATCGCATGTCTCTGAATCCCGGCACTCGCCTCGGTACCTACGAAATCCTCGGTCCCCTGGGCGCAGGGGGGATGGGAGAGGTCTATCGCGCGAAGGATCTTCGGCTCGGCCGCGAGGTGGCGGTCAAGGTGCTG
>JBKJOC010000088.1:0-9421 GCA_046595725.1 Candidatus Eiseniibacteriota bacterium | reverse complement strand
GATGCCGCGCGACCTCAAGGTGCACAAGCGCAAGGTCGTCGACCTGGGCGAGCGCATCATGCTCGACAAGGAGCGCTGCGTGCTGTGCTCGCGCTGCGTGCGCTTCTGCCGCGAGGTTTCGGGCTCGCACGCGCTGCAGTTCTTCACCCGCGGGGTCACGACCGAGATCGGCACCGAGAACAACCAGCCGATCGAGGGCGACGCCTATATCGGCAACGTGGTCGACATCTGCCCGGTGGGGGCGCTGACCTCGAAGGACTTCCGCTTCAAGCAGCGCGTGTGGTTCCTCAAGAGCGCCGAATCCGTCTGCAACCGCTGCTCCACCGGCTGCAACATCCGCGTCGACCACAAGGACGGCGTGGTCTATCGCTACGTCCCGCGCCGCAACGAGGCCGTGAACAAGTCCTGGATGTGCGACTACGGACGCGACTCCTATCGTTACGAGCAGGAGGACCGGATCCTCACGCCGCTCGTCCACGACGGCACCAACCTGCGCGATGCCGGCTGGGACGAGGTGCTCGACCTGGTCGCCGCGCGTACGCGAGAGGCAAAGGCGATCGACCCGGGCTCGGTCGCCGTCATCGCCTCGCCGCGCCAGCCCAACGAGACCACGTGGCTCACCCGGCGCTACGCCCGCGACATCGTGGGCACGCCGCACGTCGACTACCGCGTCGATGGCTCGCACGTGAAGACCGCGCTCATGGCCGACAACATCTTGAGACGCCAGGATCCGCACCCGAACAACTCCGGCTGCGCCGCGCTCGGCGTCACCCCGGGCCCGGGCGGCGCGGACGTCGAGGGCATCCTCGACGCCTGCCTCGCGGGCAGGATCAAGGTGCTCCATCTGATGGCCACCGACATGTTGACCGCGCGCCACGACACCGCGCGCGTGCGCGATGCCCTGCTCAAGGTGCCGTTCGTGGTCGTCCACGCCTATCACAACGTGCCCGGGTTGACCGACCTTGCCCACGTCGTCCTCGCCGACGCCAGCTACCTCGAGCAGGGCGGGACGTTCGTCAACGGGCAGGGCCGGGTCCAGCGCTTCAACTCGGCCTACCCGCCGCTCGGCAGCGCGCGCACGGCTTCCCTCGTGCTCTCGCAGCTCGCCACCCGCCTTGGCGGGTCGCTGCCCGACGCGCCCGCCTCTGCACTGTTCGATGCCATGGCTCAAGCCGAACCCGCGTTCGGCGGCCTCACCTGGAACGGGCTCGGCAAGCACGGCCAGCCTCTGCCCTCCGCCCAGCCTCAGGCCGTCGGGAGCTGACCCCATGTCCGATACCACTTCGAACGTCGTCTACACGCCGATTCCGCGCCCCAAGAGCCGCATCCCGCTTCGGCCCGAGGCGCTCGCGCCGATCGCTCCGCCGCCGCCGAAGGCGGGTGTCACCCCCAAGGGCGCACCCGCGTCGGAGCGTCCAAGCTACTTCCTCACGGCCATGGGCCTGATCGTCACGATCAAGAACTTCCTCCGCTCGGTCGCTTCGCGCAAGGCGGACCCGACGATCCAGTACCCGGAGGAGCGCCGCCAGTATTCTCCGCGCTTCCGCGGCATCCACCAACTCACGAAGCGGCCGGACGGCACGCTCAAGTGCGTCGCCTGCTTCATGTGCTCGACCGCCTGCCCCGCCGAATGCATCACGATCGAGGCGGGGGAGCATCCCAACAACAAGTACGAGAAGTACCCGGTGCGCTTCGACATCGACATGCTGCGCTGCGTCATGTGCGGGCTGTGCGTCGACGCCTGCCCCGAGGAAGCGATCATCATGACGCAGGACTACGAGATGTCCGCCACCACCCGCGAGCAGACGGTCTACCCGATCGCCCTGCTCGCCGACCGGCCCCAGCTCAAGCAGACGCCGGTGGGCTATCGCCCGCGCTACGAGCCCGGCCCTCCGCTCGTCCGCTAACTCCCCATGCCGGCCGCTCCGAAGGCGCCCAGGTCCGCACCCGCGAAAGCCGCGCCCAAGGCCAGAAAGAAGCCCGCGGCCAGGCGCGCCGGGAACCTTGTTCCGGTGGTCAAGCGGCCGCCCACAGATGCGTCCATCGTCCGCAAGCGCCTGAAAAGGGCATATCCCGGCGCGCACTGCGCGCTCGAGTTCCACGACGCGTTCTCCCTGCTGGTGATGACGATCCTGGCCGCACAGAACACCGACGTGAACGTCAACCGGATCGCGCCCTCACTATTCAAGCGCTGGCCGGACGCGGCAGCGATGGCCGAAGCCGAGCTCCCCGAGCTCGAGCTCGCGGTCCACTCCTGCGGGTTCTTTCGGCAGAAATCGAAGTCGCTCTCGGAGATGAGCCGGGACCTGGTGGAGAAGTTCGGCGGCGTCCCGCCGAAGACGCTCGATGAACTCGTCACGCTCCGCGGCGTCGGCCGCAAGACCGCGAACGTTGTCCTCGGCAACGCCTACGGCATCGAGGCCGGCGTCGTCGTCGACACGCACGTCGGACGCCTGTCGCGCCGGCTGGGGCTCTCGAAACAGGCCGATCCCGTCAAGGTCGAGCTCGACCTGGTGAAGAAGGTGCCGCAGGAGGAGTGGACGCTCTTCAGCCACCTCCTCATCGACCACGGCCGCACGATCTGCGACGCGAAGAAGCCGCTCTGCAGCCGCTGCGTCCTGCTCGACGTCTGCCCACGCATCGGCGTCAAGGTCTCGGCCTGACGCGTGAGGCGCCGGGGCGGAGCTTCATGCTCGCGCCTGTGGTCCAAGTGTGCACCCTGGACATTCCGGCCATCGCGACGCGCCTGGGGGTTTCCTCGCGCGCTTGACAAGTCATCCGCCCCGGGGCGGGTTCTTCCGTGGAAGCAAAAACCATGACGAGCACGTAACCAGAGCCCTGCCTCCTCTGCACCTGGGCAAAGGCGGACGTCTATTTCCAGCGCGTCGAGGTGTGGCAGGACGCGCTGTGGCGCGTCACCACGAGCCTGGTCGCGCCCGTGGCCGGCTTCTCGTATCTCGAGCCCAAGCGCCACATCCCGCATATCACCGAGCTCGATGGCGAGGAGGCCGCCACGGCGGGCGCCATGCTCGCGCGCGTGACGCGCGTCCTGCGCGACACCACGGGCGCCGAGCTCGTGTACGTGAACGTCTTCGGGGATCGGGTGGCGCACCTGCACTTCAATCTGGCGCCGCACCGCGAAGGGGATGCGCTCCGGGGCGGCCCGGGCATGCTGCTCGAGCCGTTCTCGCCCCTGCCGCGTCCCGAGCTTAAGACTGCCGCGGCGCGCATACGAGCGCTACTCGAAGCTTCATGATCACGAGACTCGCCGCGTTGATCGTGCTCGCCTGGGCCCGCCGCTCGCGCACGCCGTTGCGCGACTTCGGCTTCGTCGCCCCGAAGAACTGGCTCGCCATGATCGTTCTCGGCGGCGTGTTCGGGATTGCGTTCAAGCTCCTCATGAAAGCTGTTGTCATGCCCCTGCTCGGCGCGCCCGCGCACAATCCCGCCTACCAATTCCTGGTCGGGAACTGGAAGACGGGACTGGCGCGCGGATCGCGATCATCCTGGTCACGACCGCGCTGTTTGCGGCGGCTCACTAGCCCGACCAGGGGCGCTTCGGGATGGTCCAGGCGGCGTTCACGGGAGGGGTGTTCGGGATGATCTTCGCACTCACGCGGCAGATCGGGATGCTGATGGTGGTGCACGCCGCGTTCGACGTTGCCGCCATTCTCATCATTTATCTCGACCTGGAAACCGCCGTCGCCCGCCTCGTCGTCAGGTAGGTCCGCCTCAAGTCGGCGTCTTCTGCTCCTGGGAAGGCGCAGGCGGCGCGCCGCTCGGCAGCGGCACCTGGCCGTCGTCCGCGGGTTTGTCGACTTCGGGTTCGCCCGGGGCCTCGGGATCGTCGAGCAGTTCGGGATGCCCCGGCTGGCGCGGCAATCCGACGTGAACGTTGCAGTACTCGCTCGGCTCGGTTCCGGGCGTGAAGACCTCGGCGGTCACCGACGGGCAGGCTTCGGTCGCGAGTAGACCCGTCTCGGTGCAGATCTCCCGCGTCACGCCCTCGCCCGGCAGGTTGAAGTTCTCGCCTGAACGCCCGCGATAGGCCGCGAGCATGAAGTCGGTCCAGATCGGCAGCGCGGCCACGGCGCCGGTCACGCCCTTGCCCATCTTCTTCTTGACGTCGAAGCCCACCCAGACGCCGCACACGAGCGAAGGCGTGTAACCCACGAACCACGCGTCCGAGTAATCGTCGGTCGTGCCGGTCTTGCCCGCGGCCGGCAGCATGAAGCCGGCGGCGCGCGCGGGATAGCCGGTCCCATGGTCCATCACGCTCTGCAACATGCTGGTCATGGTGCCGGCGGTCTCGCCGCTCAGCACATCGACCGGCTTCGGCAGGTGGGTCTCGAGCACCGCACCAGACTTGTCCTCGACCTTGAGGATCGAAGCCGGCTCGTTGCGGATGCCCTCGTTCGCCAGCACCTCGTAGGCCGAGGTGAGCTCGAGCAGGTTGACCTCGCTGGTGCCGAGCGCCATCGAGAGGTTGGGCTGGATCCGGCTCTTGATGCCCATGCGGCGCGCGTAAGACGCGACGAGGGAGACCCCCAACTTGCGCAGCAGCTTGATTGCCGGGATGTTGATCGAGCGCTGGAGCGCGTAGCGCAGCGTGACCGCGCCCGAGTACTTGCCGTCGTAGTTGTGCGGCGTCCACGCGCCGCCGTTCGCGCCGCCCGGCAGCGACACCGGCTCGTCCACGATGACGTCGGTGGGGGAGAGCCCGTTGTCGATCGCCGCGGTGTAGATGAATGGCTTGAAGGACGAGCCCGGCTGGCGCTTCGCCTGGATCGCGCGGTTGAACGAGGAGTGCCGGAAGTCCCGGCCGCCCACGAGTGCCCGGATGTAGCCGGTCTTGACGTCGAGCGCCACCAGCGCGCCTTGGACGTAAGGCGTCTGGCTCGGCACCACCTTGCCATCCGTCGCGGCCGCGGGCAGCGCGAACGAGCCGTGCGTATTCTTGTACTTGTAGCGCGTCTCGAGTTCCGACAATTGCTTCTCGAGTGCGCGCTCGGCCTCGCGCTGCAGGTCGAGATCGAGCGAGGTGTAGATCTTGAGACCGCCCTCGTACACCAGGTTCGAGCCGTAGCGGTCGTCGAGCGTCTGGCGCACCATCTCGACGAAGTAGGGCGCCTGGGCGATGCCGTCCGGGCGATCGATCACGTTGAGCGGCGCGCGAATGGCGATCTCGTACTGGGCGGGCGAGATCGTCTTGGTGTCGAGCATGTTCTTGAGCACGACGTTGCGGCGCGCCTTGGCGTTTTCGGGCCGGCGGTAGGGCGAGTGGCCGGACGGGTTCTGCGGCAACCCCGCCAGCAACGCGGCCTGCGGCAGGGTGAGCTGGCGGACGTCGCGGCCGAAGAACGTACGCGCCGCCGCCTGGATGCCGTAGGCGCCGTGGCCGTAATAGATCTGGTTGAAGTACATCTCGAGGATCTCGGACTTCGAGTACATCTTCTCGATGCGCAGGGCGATGACCAGTTCCTTGAACTTGCGGTCGAGCGTGCGCTCGTGGGTCAGGAACAGGTTGCGCGCGAGCTGCTGCGTGATGGTGGACCCGCCCTGGGTGGTGCGCAGCTTGAGCAGGTTCGTGATCGCGGCGCGCGTGATGCCGCCCAGGTCGACGCCCCAGTGGCGGTAGAAGTGCCGATCCTCGGTCGAAAGCGTGGCGTTGACCAGGGTGCGCGGCAGCGCCTTGAGCGGCACGACCTCGCGGTTCTCCTTGAAGTAGGCGGCGATCTCGCGGCCCTTGACGTCGTAGAGCGTGCTGCGGACGGCCGGCGTGATGGCGGAAAGCTTCGCGACGTCCGGCAGGTCGCGCGACATCCACTGGGCAAGGCCGAACACGGCCCCCGCGGACGCGCAGAGGACGAACACGACGATGCCGAAAAAGAATTTCCAGGGGAAACGACGGACGCTTTTGCGAACCGAAGTCGGAATCCTGTCCATGGGATCCTTCAATCGAGCGGGCACGTCGAAAGCCTAGCAGGAGAGCGGGGGGCGACCAAGCCCCATGTCGGCTGCACTGCGCCCTGCACGGGCTCCCGTTGTGACATCCGGCGCCGCTCTGCTACGGTGCCGGCCATGACCTCACCGGATCCGGCAACCGCCCGCGAAGTCGAACGGCAGCTCGCGGTCATCATGCGGGGCGTCGAGGAGATCCTCCCGCTCGAGGAGTTCCGCCGGAAGCTCGAGCGCTCGATCGCCGAGGGGCGTCCCCTGCGCGTCAAGCAGGGCTTCGATCCGACTGCGCCCGACATCCACCTGGGCCACACCGTCGGCCTGCGCAAGCTGCGCGCGTTCCAGGACCTGGGGCACCAGGTGGTCGTGATCGTGGGCGACTACACCGGGATGGTCGGCGACCCGAGCGGCCGCTCGAGGACGCGCCCCCAGCTCACGCCCGAGATCATCGAGGAGAACGCGCGCACCTACCTCGATCAGTTCTTCCGCGTGGTCGACCGCACCAAGACCGAGATCCACAAGAATGGCGAGTGGTTTGCGCGCATGTCGTTCGCCGACATCCTCAAGCTCGCCTCCCAGTACACGGTGGCGCGGCTGCTCGAGCGCGACGACTTCGCCAAGCGCTGGCAGGCGGCGCAGCCGATCAGCGTGCATGAGCTCCTCTACCCCCTCATGCAGGGCCACGACTCGGTGGAGATCCGCTCCGACATCGAGATCGGGGGCACCGAGCAGAAGTTCAACCTGCTGGTGGGCCGCGTCCTGCAGGAGATTGCAGGCCAGGAACCACAGGCCATCCTGACCCTTCCGATCCTGGTCGGGCTCGACGGCGAGCAACGGATGTCGAAGTCGCTCGGAAATTACGTGGGCATCGCCGAGCCGCCGTCCGAGCAGTTCGGCAAGCTGATGTCGATCCCCGACGGGCAAATCGTGCCCTACCTGAAGCTCGCGACCGACGTCCCACTCGAGGAAATCAACGCCATCGAGCGCGACCTCGCCGCGGGCACGAACCCGATGACCCACAAGAAGGCGTTGGCCGAGCGCATCGCGTCGATGTACCACGGGGCCGATGCCGGTCAGGCGGCGCGGGCGAGCTTCGAGAGCCAATTCGTCAAGCGCGGCCGGCCGCTCGAGGCCGTCCTGTGGACACTGCCCCTGGCCGAGCGCTGGCCGGTGCGCAAGCTGCTGGTCGACACCGGCCTGGCGAAGACGCTGAGTGACGCCCGCCGCAAGATCGAGGAAGGCGCGGTCGAGATCGACGGGACGGTGATCAAGGACCCGGCGTCCGAAGTGACGCCCGCGCCCGCGGGCGGCACGCTTGCGCTGCGTCTCGGGCGCCGCTGGGTGCAGGTCGTCGCCGATTCCGCTGCAAGCGCGCCCACGTCGAGCCCCGCGCCCGTCCCGCTGCCCCCCGCCTAGCGCCCCAGGACCCGCATCACCTCTAGCCCCTCCTCGTCGTTCGGCCGCAATGCCAGGCACTCCCGCGCCGCGCGCTCCGCCCGGGCCGAGTCGCCCGCTGCCAGGGCGATCAGCGCCTCCATCCCGAAGAAGGACGGTGTCCTTCCCGAGAGCTCGAAGTCGATCCGATTGAGCGAGTCGGCACGCGCATGGAGCCCGCGCGCATAGTCGATGCGCGCCAGGAGGCGCACGCTCTCGCAGGTAAAGTTGCCCACCGGGGGTTGCTGGAGCCGGACCGCGTCGAGGAACGCCTGCTCGGCCGGCGCGAGGTTGCCCGTGGTCCATTCGCTGAGTGCATCCTGGTAGCGCATCACGGCCCCGGGGCGCATGACCACCGCCGGGTCGGCCACGTTCAGGTTGAAGCCCAGGATCGGGTCTCCCGAGCGATCCTTGCCCGGTTCGTAGCGATCCCAGAATTCCCACGTGAGCGTCGAGTCGCGATACCACGCCTGGACCGCCTTCGAGTCGGCGAACGCGATCCGGGTCTCGCGCGGCAGCGACCAGTACCGGACGGTCGTCCCGGGCGGCAGATTCGGGTGCGCCCGCGTCAGTGCGCGCCGCGCCGAGTCGGCCGTACGCTGCAGGCGCGCCAGGTAAAGGAACGACATGGGCGTGGTTTGCGCGGTCAGATCCGCGGGGACCGTCGAGGGCGCGGTGGGGGCGAGCAGGAGGGCGACCAGGCGCACGCCGGTGAACGCCAGTGCGAGCGCGGGGGCCGCACACGCCAGCGCGCCCCCAAAGAGGAGCCCGAGGCCGAGCGAGGGCAGGCTGGTATGGCGCGGCGTCCACAGCCCCGCCGCGAAGGCGAGCGGCAGGGTGCCGACCATGAACCACGCGGCTCCAAGGCTCAACGCGAGCGCCCTCGAGCGCATGCGCGCGCGCACGTCCCGCTGCTTGAGGACGAGCCCGAGCGCCGCACCGACCAGGAGGACTTGGAGGATCCCGATCCAGCGCGCGGGCGCGCGCTCGAGAGTGGCGAGGTCGAGCTGCGCCTGGAGGCTGTTCCATCCCAGTGCAGGCGCGGCGAGCGCGGCCTCCGCCAGCGTTCCGCGATCGGGCAGGCCCGCGCCGTGGCCGAACGCCGAGACTCGCCCGATCGTGTAAACCGCCGCGACGCCCAGCGTGAGCGCGAGCATGCGCGTCGCCTGCGCGCGGTCACGCGTGGCCAGGTGGAACGCGAGCGGGACAACCGGCACCGCCAGCAGCGCTTGCTCGTGGCAGAGCAGCGCGCCAAGCAGCGCAAGTGCCGCGGTCCAGGCGCGCTTCGCGGTGGCCTCGTGCAGCGCCAGGGCGACCAGCGTCATCGCGAGCAGCGGTTGGGCGCCGGTCGGCCAGGACAGGAGCGCGCGCGTCGGCTCGGCGAGCAGCGGAAAGGCCGCGATCGTGGCCGCGCCCCAGGGATCGAAAGCACGCCGCGCGGTGCGGTAGGCGAGACCGAAGAACGCCGCCAGGAGCACCACGTGCAGCGCCGCGACCAGCGCGGGATGCGTGAAGAACGCGCCATCGAGGGCGGCGTAGTAGAGCTGTCGGCTGAGCGGACGCCAGTACCAGAGAGATCCCATGGGCCCGAGCGGATCGAGCGGCTGCTCGAGGCGCAGCGCGTGCAGGTAGTCGTAGTCGTCGGCAGCCGGAACACCCAGGGGCGCGCCGCGGCTGGCCCAGATGAGGGCAGCCAGGGCGGCCAGGCCAATGAGGAAGGGTTCCCAATCGATGCGCCGGGCGCGGGTGGTTCGATGAGGGGACCTGGGCACGGAGGGGCGGTTTTCGCGTCGGGGCATGGGCTGCAAGGCTATCAAAATATAGAAGTTGCGAAACAAAAAGCCGGGCTCTGCCCGCACCGTTCCGTCTAAGTGTTTCCAAAACAACGAATTACCTGCTTCGGGGACATCGTAGAAATATCTTCCCCGTGGGGTTGACAGAACCGCAAGTCGGCCCTATATTTCTGTTTGTCCGCAGCAAAGCAAGGACGGCGCCTCAAAACAAGCCCACGAAGTTCAGCAGTTGACAA
>JBKJOC010000339.1:0-2879 GCA_046595725.1 Candidatus Eiseniibacteriota bacterium | reverse complement strand
GCCCAGGTCCTCCATCGTGACCTCTTCCTGCGTCACCGCGCGGATCACGTCGGGGCCGGTGACGAACATGTGGCTCGTTCCCTTGACCATGAACGTGAAGTCGGTGATCGCGGGGGAGTAGACCGCGCCGCCGGCGCACGGGCCCATGATCGCGGAGAGCTGCGGCACCACGCCCGAGGCCAGCGTGTTGCGCAGGAAGATGTCGGCGTAGCCGCCGAGCGAGGCGACGCCCTCCTGGATGCGCGCCCCGCCCGAGTCGTTGAGTCCGACCACGGGGGCGCCGTTCTGCATCGCGAGATCCATGACCTGGCAGATCTTCTTCGCGTTGGCCTCGGACATCGTGCCGCCGAACACGGTGAAGTCCTGCGCAAACACATACACCGGCCGGCCCTCGACCGCTCCCCAGCCTGCCACCACGCCATCGCCCACGATCCGGCGCTCCCGGATCGCCGGGTCCTCGCTGCGGTGGGTGACGAAGACGCCGAGTTCCTGGAACGTGCCGGGATCGAGCAGCAGGTGCAGCCGCTCGCGTGCGGACAGCCGGCCCTGGGCGTGGAGCTTCGCGACGCGTTCGGCGCCGCCGCCCGCGAGCGCGAGGGCCCGGCGCTGCTCCAGGTCGGTGAGTCGGGAGACGTGATCCAAGGGACCTCCGGCGGGAACGTTGTGAACGTGGACCGTCGCAGGTTAGGGCCGGGCGCAGGGGGATTCAAGACCGCGTTTGGGGAACGCCGGACGCTTTTGCTGCGCTCTGTTATGCTGCGCCGCGACCGTTCTCATTGCCCTGTCCGCCCGCCGGAGGCCTCCCGTGTCCAACGTCGAATCCGCGTCCCCTGGCTACGAATTCCTCACGATCGAGCGCAAGGAACCGCACCTTGCGATCCTCACGCTGTCGCGGCCCGAGAAGCTCAACGCGCTCAATCATGCGCTCCTCACCGAGCTCGACCACGCGGTCGGCGCGCTCCAGGCCGAGACGGCGTTGCGCGTCGTGATTGTCACCGGCGCGGGGGAGAAGGCTTTCGTCGCGGGCGCCGACATCGGCGAGCTTGCGGTGCTCGACACCCGCGGCGCCGAGGCGGCGTCCGCATTCGGCTCGCGCATCTTCCGTCGGATCGAGACCGGGCGGCAGACCGTGATCGCGGCGGTCAACGGCTTCGCGCTCGGCGGCGGCTGCGAGTTGGCCCTGGCGTGTCACATCCGGATCGCGTCCGAGAACGCGAAGTTCGGCCTGCCCGAGGTTGGCCTCGGCATCATTCCCGGCTATGGAGGAACCCAGCGCCTGCCGCGCCTGGTCGGGCTGGGCATGGCGAGCGAGCTGATCGCGACCGGCCGCATGATCGACGCCGCCGAGGCGCTGCGGATCGGGTTGGTCAATCGAGTCGTCCCTGCCGCAAGCCTGCTCGAGGAGGCGCTGGCGCTCGCCGGCAAGATCGCCGCAAACGCGCCGCTCGCCGTCGCTGCCGCGCTCGAGGCGGCGCGCAGGAGCCTCGACGCCGACCTCGATCAGGGCCTCAGGCTCGAGTCCACGCTGTTCGGGATCCTGGGCTCGACCGAGGACATGCACGCCGGGCTGTCGGCTTTTGTCGAGAAGAAGAAGCCCAAGTTCGAAGGTCGCTGAGCCGGGGGCCGCATGACCCCTGAAGCGGTCGCGCTCACGGCGGGTCTGGTGGTCGTTGCGTTTCTGTATGCCTCGGTGGGTCATGGCGGGGCCTCGGGCTACCTGGCGGTCATGGCGCTGGCGGGCTTGGCGCCTTCGTCGATGAAGCCCACCGCGCTCGTCCTCAACCTGGTCGTGGCAGGGATCGGATCGCTCCAGTTCGCCCGGGCCGGACACTTTCGCTGGCGCACGCTCTGGCCGTTCGCGCTCGGGTCGATTCCGCTCGCGTTTCTCGGCGGGGCACTCAAGCTGCCGGCCGGACCCTACAAAGTGGTGGTGGGGGGTGTCCTCCTCCTGTCTGCGGTGCGGCTCCTGTTCACGGCGCAGTCGGCCGCGCGCGTGGAGCGCGATCCGCCCCTCAGGATCGCGCTGCCGCTGGGCGCCGCGATCGGCTTTGCATCGGGATTGACCGGGGTCGGAGGAGGGATCTTCCTGAGCCCGCTCCTGCTCCTTCTCGGGTGGGCGAGCCCGCGTGTGACTGCAGGCGTATCTGCCGTGTTCATCGTGGTCAACTCACTGGCGGGGCTGGCCGGGCATCTCGCATCGCTCGAGGCGGTGCCGAGCTCTCTCCTGCTCTGGGCACCCGGGGTCGCGCTTGGAGGCCTCATCGGGTCGCGGTTGGGGAGCCGCCACCTGCCCGACGTCTCGATCCGGCGCGTCCTGGCGATCGTGCTTGTGCTCGCCGGGGTCAAGCTGATCCTGAGCGGTTGATCCTCGATGCATCGTTGAGTACAGCAAAGCCCCGCCACGCCCGCTCCGAAACGGCGGGAACCTGATCGCGCCTCAGACCGGCACGGTCGTCGTTTCGAGCGCGGCGCACACGAGGTCGCCGGTCGCATCGGTCGCCAGCGCGCCGGTCGTGAGCGAGGGGATCTGCTTCGTGCGCAGGAGATCCGCCAGCGTGGCCTCGATGCGCTGGGCGGCACGCGTCTCGCCCACGTAGTCGAGCATCATCTGGACGGCGGCAATCGTCGCCACGGGCGAGCTGACGTTCTTGCCCGCATACTTCGGAGCCGAGCCGTGGATGGGCTCGAACATCGAGACCCTGCCCGGATGGATGTTGCCCGACGCCGCGGCGCCCATCCCGCCCTGCACCATCGCGCCCAGGTCGGTGATGATGTCGCCGAACATGTTGCTCACCACGGCGACGTCGAACCACTCCGGGTTCTTGACCATCCACATGCAGGCGGCGTCGATGTAGGCATGGTCGCGCGTGATGTCGGGA
>JBKJOC010000424.1:0-6090 GCA_046595725.1 Candidatus Eiseniibacteriota bacterium | reverse complement strand
GGGCTCGGGTTCGTCGTGCTGGCGGTCGTGCTCGCCGGACAGGGACTGCCGCGATGAAGCCGGCCGCGCAGCGCGTCGTGGTCGGGATGACGGGCGCATCGGGGGCGATCTACGGCGTCGACTTCCTGCGCAAGTTCCCCGGCGAGAAGCACCTCGTGCTCAGCAAGTGGGCGAAGATGGTGCTCCAGACCGAGTGCGGCCTGTCCGAGGCGGACCTCGCGCCGCATGTACAGGCCAGCTTTCCGGATCACGACCTGTCCGCGCCGTTCGCCTCCGGTTCGAACCGCCATGACGCGTGCCTGATCCTGCCGGCGAGCGCGTCGACCGTGGGCAAGATCGCGGCCGGCATCGGCGACACCCTGATCACGCGCGCGGCGCAGGTGGCGCTCAAGGAGCGCATGCCGCTCATCGTCGGGATCCGCGAGACGCCGCTCTCGACCATCACGCTCGAGGCGCTCCACCGGCTGTCGCTCGCGGGCGCGATCGTATTCCCGCTCTCGCCGCCGTTCTACTCGAACCCCAAGACCATCGACGAGTTGGTGGGAGCGACCACCAACAAACTGCTGCGACTGCTCGGCGTGGACGTGCCCGGCGGCTGGCGCGAAGAGGACCTCGAGTAGACCATGCCCTTCAAGAACCTGGGCGCGTTCCTCAAGGCCTTGAAGCAGGCGGGCGACCTCCACGTCGTCGACTCCGAGGTGGATTCGGAGTACGAGGCCGGCGAGATCGCGCAGCGCGCCGTGCGCGAGGGCAAGCCCGCGCTCCTGTTCACCAACGTCAAGGGCTCGAAGATCCCGCTCGCGATGAACGCGTTGGCCACGAGGCAGCGCATCGAGCTGGCGCTTGGGCGGCCGCCCGAGTCGATCGGCGAGGAACTGGTGGCATTCGTCGAGCGCATGAAGCCGCCCTCACTCGGCGCCGCGTGGGCCTCGCGCGGCACCATCGGGCGCGCGCTCGGTGCGCGCGTGGTCAAGCGTGGCGCGGGTGCGTCGCAAGCCGTGCGCGAACCGGTCGACCTCCATCGCCTGCCCGTGCTGCGTTGCTGGCCGGGCGACGGCGGGCGGTTCTTCACCTGGCCCATGGTGCTGACGCACGACCCGGTGACGGGCGGCCGCAACCTCGGGCTCTATCGCCTCCACCAGTTCGACTCCGCCACCACCGGCATGCACTGGCAGATCCAGAAGGGCGGCGGCTTCCACTACCACGAGGCCGAGAAGCTTGGGCTGCCGCTGCCGGTCACCGTGTCGCTCGGCGCCGACCCCTGCCTCATGCTCTCCGCCGTCGCGCCCTTACCCGAGGGCATCGACGAGCTCGCGTTTGCCGCTTTCTTGCGCGGCGCGCCCACGCCGCTCGCGCGCGGCGTCGCAGTCGAGGGCGCGTGGGCCCCCGCCGAGGCGGAGATCGTGCTCGAGGGCTACGTGCCGCCGCGCGAGCGCCGCATGGAGGGCCCCTTCGGCGACCACTTCGGCCACTACTCGCACGCCGCGCCGTTTCCCGTCTTCAAGGTGCAGGCGATCACGCGCCGGAAGGACGCGGTCTATTATGCCTCGTTCGTCGGCAAGCCCCCACAGGAGGACAAGGCAATCGGCGAGGGCGTGGGCGCGATGATGGGGCCGCTGGTGCGCCTGATCCACAAGGAGGTACGCGCGGTCCACGCGTTCTTCGAGGCGGGCTTCCACAACCTGCTCGCCGTCTCGGTCGAGGAGCGCTACGCCAAGGAGGGCATGCGCGCGGCGCTCGGCCTGCTCGGCACGGGACAGCTCTCGCTCACCAAGTGCGTGGTGCTGGTCGACGAGGATGTGGACGTCACCGACTGGCGCGCGGTCTTCGGCGCGATCAAAGACCACTTCGATCCCGAGGAGGACTTCCTCCTCCTGCCCGGCGTGCCGCTCGACACGCTCGACTTCACGTCGATGCGAATGAACCTGGGCTCGAAGATGGTGCTCGACGCAATGGGCCGCCGCGGCGTCGGCCCGGGCGATGCCCCCGAGTCCTCGAGGATCACGGAAGCCCTCGCCGCCGCCGCGCCGCCCGGCGGACGCATGCGGGCCGAGGAACGGAGCGAACAGGCGCGCGCGCGCCGGGACGCCGCGGCGGGCTCGCTGGCCGGGCGCATCGGTGGCGTGCGCGGGGCCCGCGTGGTCGAGGACGTGATGCTGGTCGTCCAGGCCGAGACCGGCCGTGGCCGCGCGGTGGTCGAGGAACTGGTCTCAGACCCGATCTTCGCCGGCTTGAAACTGATCGTGGCAGTCAGCCCGGACGTGCCGCTCGACGACCCGACGCTCCTCCTGTGGGGCATCTTCACGCGCTTCGATGCGGCGCGCGACGTCGTGTTCACCGAAGTGACGCTCCACGGCGCCTGGCCCTCGCCGGGAGGCCGGATGGGCATTGATGCGACCTGGAAGGTGGGCTACCCCGAGCCCGTCGAAATGCCCGAATCGGTCGTCCAACGCGTCGACGCCCGCTGGGGCGAGCTCTGGCGCTAGAGACCCCCCTCAAGACCCCCCATGCAGCCGCCGATAACTCACGGGAAGCCACGTGTCCCGGGGGCGCTACGGATGGCGGAACTGGAATCGAGAACCGAGGAAGTCGAAGGCGAGCGCGATGCCCTGTCGTGCGCGGCGGAGTGGATGCGTGACCTGACCCGCGCGGTCAAGGTGGCGCGGCTCTACCGTGCCAGGAATCCGGTCGCGATCGACACCCGCGGCCGACTCGCCGACGCTCTGACCTCCCACCTCGCGCGCTTCGGCACGTGGAGTTTTCGGATCACCGCCACCGAGATCTCCCTCGGCGAGGACGTGATCGTGCGTCCAGTCAAGCGCGCCCAGAGCGACTCCGCTCCCCCGGGCCTGCTCGAGCAGCTGCCGTTTCTCTTTTTCAGGGACGGCGTCCGCCAGATCACGTTCCTCCCCGGCATCCCCTCGCACGACGTCGACGCTTTGGTTGACGCCCTGATCGAGGCATGGTCGGACCGGGGCAGCATTGACGACCTGGTCACGGCGCTCTGGCAGGCGAACCCGACCCACATCCTGCTCGAGACCGTTCCGTTCGAGCAGATGCTCTACGTCTCGACCGGTCCGGGCGTGATGGCGGACGTCGAGCGCGGGCAGGGCCTGGGCCACGGCCTCGCGCCCAGCACGGAGGAGATCCGCGCGGAGCTGGGCAGCGGCGACGGCGCAGCGGGACTCCAGCGTGAGACCGGCTACGAGGACGACGTGCCCGACTGGTTCGCCAACGCCGCCGAGGCCCACGCGCAACTCGCCCTCGCGGCCGCGCCCGGGGTCTCGCACCTCAAAGCGCAGTGGGAACGCGAGCGCTGCGCCGAGCGGCTGGGGCTCGCCGCCACGCTGTTCGCGCGCCTCTTGAAGGAGCCGGGGGCCGCCGAGACTCGCTCTGCCCTCGCGCGCTACGTCGTGACGGGCGTCGCAGGCTCGATCGCCCACGCACACTGGGACGAGGCCTGTCACACGCTCGAACTGGTGCGCCAACTTGATGCCGATGGCGCGGTGACGGCGGGGGCACTCATCCAGGCGGTGGCGGAACAGTCGGAGATCGACCTTGGCGAGTCGCTCGATGAGGCGACTGCGAGCGAGCAGGCGCGCTTCTTCGCCTTCGCCGTCGGCCTGGGCGAGGCCGGAGTCGCACTCGCTCTCGCCGCATTGGCAGGCGCCACCAAACCCCGCACGCGCGCGGCCGCCTGCACCGCGCTCTGCTACCTGTGCTCCGACCAGCCCGAGCAGCTTGCCGAGGCCGTGAGCGACGCGCGGCCGGATGTGATCAGCGGCGTGGTCTCGGTGCTCGGCCAGATCGGCGGCGAGGGCGTGCTCCCCCTGCTCGCGCTGGCCGCCCAGCACCCGAACCCGCGCATCCGGCGCGAGGTCGCGCGCGCGCTGGCCGCGGTGCCGACGCCCGAGCGCTCGGCGCTCCTGGTCACGTTGATCGAGATGCCCGACCCGCTCCTGAACGCGGAGGCGCTCAAGGTCGCGCGCCTCGAGCCGGATGCACGGGTTGCGCGCGAGCTCCTGCGCCTGATCGAGGACCCTTCCTTCGAGGCCCGCCCCGATGAGATCAAGAACGCCTTCTATCACACGCTCGCCGACGCCGGCGGGGACCAGGTCGTCCCCGCGCTCGAACTCCAACTGACGCACGGCAGCTGGTTCGCCCGTGGATCGTGGCAACGCTCGGCGGCCGCCTACGCGCTCGCCAGGATCGGGAGCGAGGCCGCGCGCGCGGCGCTCGACCGTGGGGTCCGCCACGTCTCCGAGTCCGTGCGCGCGACCTGCCGCGACGCGCTCGAGCGGAAGGTAGCATGATGGACTCGAAGGGATTACCCGTCGCCGACCGCGCGCTGCGCGAGCGCGGCAGCGAGCTGCTCCTGCGCCTGACCGCGATCCTGCGCGTGGCACGCGCCTACTCGCTGGGCAACCAGGTGTTCAAGAACCAGCTTGAGGCGCTGCAGAAAACGCTCAAGCCGCTGTTCGAGAACGCCGGGGAAGCGGTCTTCGTCGTGTTCGAGGGCGGCCTGTTCCTGAACGGCGTGCGGGTGCCGACGAGCTCGGGCAACTTCCGTCACGCCCAGGCGCTGACGAACGAGCTCGAGCGCCGCGGCATCGCAGGCTTCGAGACCCGTGGCGAGCCCTCGGCCGAGGAGTGGCAGGTATTCTTCGAGGTGTTCCTGGACCCGGGCACTCCCCCGGGCACCCCACTGGTCGACGCCCTCAAGGAGCGCGGGCTCGAGCGCCTGTTCGCGGCGCTACGGGTCGTCGACGAGGCGCCCTTAGACGAACTCCGGCTTCCGGGCACGGGCCCCGCCGACACCGGCATCCATTGCGCCACCGATCCCGGCGCGGGCGAGCCCGAAGGATCGCGCCGCGGCGTGCGCGGCGGGCGCACCGGCGCCACCGTGACGGCCGGTCGCGGTGCGGCTCCCAAGCGTTACGCCGCCGCGCTCCAGGGCCTGCAGTCGCTGCTCACCAGCACGACCGCGCAGGACGGCCTCGAGCTGCGCCACGCCAAGCGCGTGGTCCAGCCCCTGATTGATGGCATCGAGGACAAGGACCCGATCGTGCTCGGCCTCGTCGGGATGCAGCGGCGCGACGACTTCACCTACGCGCGCATGGTCAACGCCGTGCTGATCGCGGTCACGATCGGCCAGCGGCTCGGCTTCGACCGGCTGTCGCTCTCGGACCTGGCGGTCGCAACGCTGTTCCAGGGGATCGGCCGTGAAGGCATCAAGGATCCGTCGCGCTGGGGAATCGAGGGCTCGCTCCGGATCGCGCGCACGACCTCGTTCAACCGCACCACCCTGCGCGCGATGCAGGTCGCATTCGAGTCGAACGCGGCCGAGGACGACTATTCGCCCCGCTGCGTCATGGCGCAGATCGTCGCGATCGCCTCGACCTACGCGCGGCTCGTCAGCGCGAGGAGCGAGGCCGGCACCGCCATCACGCCCGCGCAGGCCCTGGGCGCGGTGCTGGGCCCGCTCGCTCACCGCTTCAGCCCGGCCCTGCGCACCGCACTGGTCGAGTCGCTCGGCTTTCACCCGCCGGGCCAATGCGTCGAGCTCGACACCGGCGTCATCGCGCTCGTCGTCATGCCGCGGCGCGAGGATCTGTCCCGCCCGGTCGTGCGCGTCGTCGCGGGTCCGGGCGGCAGACCCCTGCTGCCCGGAGAGCTCGACGCCTGGGAGGGCGGTCCGCTGCCCGCCGAGCGCTCGATCGTGCGCGACCTCTCTGCCGAGGAGACCCCGGAGATCGACCTGATCTCGACCCTGTCCGCGAATTGACAGACATGCGCGCCCGGAATGGGTTCTGATCGCGGTTCGGAGCCGATCCCCGGAGGTCCTTCGATGCGCGCGCTTGCTTCCTGTCTCCTGTTGGCCCTCGTCACCACTGCCGCCACGACGCCGCCCGTTCCCTCGGAGCGCGGGCGTGCGGCCGCGCTCGCCTTGATCGCCCGTTTGAACGGCAGCTATCGCGTGGACTCGAGCCTCGCAGGCGCGCCGATCGCGCGCGTCGACCTCCACGGCACGGCCGTCGCCGACAGCGACCTGGTTGCGCTTTCCGGACTCGCTCACCTCAAGCACCTGGA
>JBKJOC010000247.1:0-2844 GCA_046595725.1 Candidatus Eiseniibacteriota bacterium | reverse complement strand
CGCGGGCTGGCCTATCTCGACGTGATCGAGGAGGGCAACCTGGGCCTGATCACGGCCGCCGACCGCTTCGATCCCGAGCGCAACATCCGCTTTGCCACCTATGCCTCGTGGTGGATCCGCCAGGCGATCCTCCGCGGCGTGGCCGAGTTGGCGAATGCGGTGCGCATCCCGCTCAAGGTGCTGCGACAGGTCAAGCGCTACGTCGCGATCGAGCGCCTGCTCCGGCACCGGCACGGTCGCGAACCGCTGCCGGCGGAGATCGCACCCTTGCTCGGACTCAACGCCCTCCAGGCCGAGCGCATCGCCCGCCTGCGTCACTCGATCGGCGCGCCCGAGGATCTCGACGCGCTCGACCTCGCGCCCGAGGACGTCGGCGGCGCGATCGCCGAGCCGCCGCCGTCCGTCGAGACGCTGATTGAATGGCAGCTCGAGCACGAACGCCTGGGCGCGTTCCTGCTGCGCCTGCCGCAGCGCGAGGAGACCGTCATCCGGATCCGCTACGGGTTCTTCGACGGCGAGGAGAAGACGCTGCAGCAGACCGGCGACGCGATCGGCGTCAGCCGCGAGCGCGTGCGCCAGATCGAGGAGCACGCGCTCGCGAAACTGCGCGCGATGATGGACGAAGGGCGGCGCGCCTTCGAGCCCGATCCCGGCCCCGTACCAGGGAGATTCCAGCGATGACCGCACCCGCCACCTTTTCCTCGCCCACCGCCCCCGGCGCCGCGCTCTCCGAGTGGGTGCGCGCGGTTCCCGACTGGCCGCAGCCCGGAGTGATGTTCCGCGACCTGACCCCGCTCTGGGCGGATGGGGGGGCGTGGGCGCGCTGCGTCGCACTGCTGGCGAAGCCGTTCGACGCCGCGCCGCCCGCGCTGGTGCTCGGGATCGAGGCGCGCGGCTTCATCGTGGCCGCGGCGCTGGCAGCGCGCTGGGGCGCGGGCATCCTGCTCGCGCGCAAGCCCGGGAAGCTGCCGGGAGCAACCCTTCGCGAGGACTACATGCTCGAGTACGGAACCGCCGCGATCGAGACCCATCGCGGCCTGGTTGTGCGCGAGCGCACGGTGCTGGTGGCCGACGACGTACTTGCCACGGGCGGGACCGCGTTCGCCGCGCTCGACCTGGCACGCGGACTCGAGCTGACGCCAGTCGGCTGCGCCTTCGTGCTCGAGATCGAGCCGCTCGGCGGGCGCGCGCGCCTGGGCTCGGCGCTGCCTGTTCACGCGGTGATCGCGTACGACGGCGAGGGCAAGCCCCGGGTCCGCGACTGACCGATTTCGCCATGCGGTCTTCCCCGCCCCGGCTCCTGACGTTCGATCTCTTCGGCACTATCGTCGACTGGCGCGCCGGCCTTTGCGCCGCGGCGGCCGCGCGCGGATTTCCCGTCGACGAGGCGGCGTTCGTGCGCCTGATCGACACCCAAGCCGCCGATGAGCAGATGATGTTTCGCCCCTATGTCGAGATTGTCGAGCGCAGCCTCGTCAGGGTGCTCGGCATGCCCCTGGGCGACGCCCGCGCCATCGGCGAAGGCGCGGGGGAGTGGCCCGTGTTCGCCGACGCGCCGGCCGCGCTCAAGCAGCTCCTGCGCAGCGTCCCCTGCGCCGCCACCACGAACAGCGACCTGCGCCACCGCGGGGCCATCGAGTCCCAGCTGGGCGTCCGGCTCGAGCCCTGGATCTGCGCCGGGGAGGTGGGGGCCTACAAGCCCGATGTCCGCATCTGGCAGGCTGCCTCCGCCCGGACTGGCATCGCCGCGGGCCCCGGCTGGTGGCACGTGTCAGCCTATGCGGACTACGACCTCGCGACTGCGCGAGCGCTCGGGCTGACCTGCGTTCTGGTGCGCCGGCCCCATCACCGGTCGGGGTCACCCGACTTGATCGACCACTCGGTGGCGGACCTGGGCGAACTGGCAACCCTGTTGGCGGACCTATGAATTTCTACGGAGGCAGGGTTCCCATTGCAGTTTGCGGAGGGCTCGGCTAGATTGTCCGCCCCCCCTTGAGCGATGAATGTGGTACGGCGCGATGTTCGCGCTGTTGACTTGCCCCCTCGGAGGTTTCCAAAATGCGTAAGTTTGCGATCGCACTCGTGGTCCTGGCTCTCACGCTGCCGGCCACACGCCCGGCGGCGGCGGCGCCGGTTTCCGGCATCTATCAATCGACCGATCTCGGTGGCCAGCTCTACACGGGCCGCGCGTCGACCTGGCGTTCGGGCGTCAACTCCGGCCTGCCGCATGTCCTTCACGCCCAGTCGTGGGACGGCGCGAACCTCGGCACGCAGTGGGAAATCAACTGCGCTGCCGAGAACGCAAACTTCATCGTGCAGGATAATCGCGTGGCCGGCACGGGAACGATCCAGTACACGTCGACGTTCACCGGCGGCACGTTCGCGTTCTTCGCGGGTGGTTGGCCGTGGGGTGATGGCAACGGGACGCTCAACACGACGATCATCGTGACCCTGGTGCAATACCAGATGATTGGCGGCAACAGCACGCCGGTCGCATCGGTCGCCAACGGCAACACGACCGGAGCCTTTTCGAATGGTTGCGAACTGACGTTCGCCATCGGCAACGGCTCGGGCGTCGGCGAGACCCCTTACGCGACCAAGCCGGCCAGCTATCCGGTGTTCTATGACGGGACCTGCGCGCCGGCCGCGGCGAACGCGCAGTTCGGCACGTGGGGCAACGTGATCACGCTGACGATGGGCATCAACTGCCCGACGCCGGCGAACTTCTCGACGTGGGGCCTGGTCAAGTCGCTCTACCGGTAGTCGCCTCTCGAAGTCCGAACGCCCCGCACCGCGCGAGCGGTTGCGGGGCGTTTCGTTGATCCGGCAATTGACCGGTTCCCG
>JBKJOC010000017.1:0-12354 GCA_046595725.1 Candidatus Eiseniibacteriota bacterium | reverse complement strand
GGGGGAGAGCGTGAGCGAGAAAGGCGATGCCCAGCTCGTGATCCGCTGCGGCTTCCCTGAATTCGGGCACCTGCAGAAGGCGCTCGAGGACCGCGGCATCACCCCGATCTCCGCGGAATCCGAGTACGTCGCGCAGATGCCGGTCACGCTCGGCGAAGCCGAAGTCGAGGAAGTCCTCAAGCTGGTCGACCGACTCGAGCAGGACGAGGACGTGCAGAAGGTGTTCCACAACGTCGGGTGATGTCCAAGCGCATCACGATCGTGGCGACCGAGCTCTGCATTGCCGGGATATTGGCATCCGCTCGCGTGGCTCGCGCCTGCAGCTCGCTACGCGACGCCCGATCGCATCGCTGACTCGAACTCGTTCCGTGACGAGTGGATCAGTTGCCGCTCCGTTTCATCCGCCCCGGGGCGGGTGCATGGGGCGGGAATGCCATCCGCCCCGGGGCGGGTAAGTCGGGCACAGGTGATTGCGGGACAACGACAGGGCCAGGCTGGGCAGACTCGCCGCCCGCTGCTTGCGAAACGGGCCCTACCCGCCCGCCAACTTCAACACGCGCGCGAACTCGGCGTCGGAGAGCGGCACGACCGACAGCCGCCCGATGCGCACCAGGTCCGTTTTCGAAAGCAGCGAGTCCGCCTTGAACTGCTCGAGCGTGACCGGCGTGCGCAGCGCTTTGCCGGCGGCGACATCAATCACCACGCGCTTGGGATCCCCGAGAGCGGGATCGGGGTAGGGATCGCTCTTGGCGCGCGCGAGTCCCACCACCCGGCGCTCGGTTCCAGTGTGATAAATGAGCAGCGTGTCGCCCCTCTTCACGCTGCGCAGGTGGATGAGCGCGGTCGCGTTCGAGATGCCGCTCCACACGGCCCAGCCCTCGCGCACGAGGTCGGCGAATGCGTAATCGGTTGGTTCGGTCTTGAGGATCCAGGAGGCCATGAGCCCACGGTCGCCCAAAGCCGGGCGTGCGTCAATGCGGGCCGCTTTCTGGAAAATGGAGTCCAGGCAGCGTGCCAACCTGCCCGAAACGTGTAAAGATGCCCCGGGAGAGGCGGCTGCGGCCGCGGCCCTGATCTTGCATTCCTCGGTCAGGGTAAAACCCACGAACTCGCCTGACCTACACCAAGGAGGCCCCATGAGGACCCATGCACGAACGAAGTTGATGTCGGCCGGCCTGGCCGCGGCCCTGTTGATCAACCTGACCGGCTGCGCGTCGATGAATAAGACTCAATCGGGAGCCGCCGTCGGGGCCGTCGGCGGCGCTGCCGCGGGCGCGATCATCGGTAATGCGACCGGCTCGACGGCCCGCGGCGCGATCATCGGCGCGGTCATCGGCGGCGCGGCCGGCGCGATCATCGGGCACAAGATGGATCAGCGCGCGAAGGAGCTCGAGAACATCCCCGGCGCAACGGTCGAGCGCGTGGGCGAGGGCATCCAGGTCACGTTCGACTCGGGCCTCCTGTTCGACTACGACTCCGACACCATCAAGGGCGACGCGCGCGACAACCTCGATCAGTTGGCGCGCAGCCTCGCCAAGTACGGCGACTCCGAACTCATGATCGTCGGCCACACCGACTCGCGTGGAACGGACGATTACAACCAGAACCTGTCCGAGCGGCGCGCGCAGGCCGCTCGGAGCTACCTGTCGTCGCAGGGCGTCGACCGGCCCATCCGGACCGTCGGCCGCGGTGAGAGCGAGCCGGTGTCGGACAATGACAGCGACTCGGGACGCGCGCGTAATCGCCGCGTCGAAGTCGCGATCTATGCGGGCGATGCGCTCCAGGAGCAGGCGAAGCGCGAAGCCAACGGCGGCTGATCCGCGAGTCGGCGTCAACAACTGCGCTCGAACGCGTGAAGGCGAATCCACATGCCGCAAGGCATGTGGATTTCGCGTTTCAGGTCCGAACTCAGCCCAGGGCGACCGAGAAAATGGATTGGAGCGCCACGTCGAACCTTGCGGGCGGCGCCAGCAACGACACCACGATCCGCCCCGGCGCGTCGAAGCCGTAGAAGTACCCGGGATGGACGATCACGTCGTGCTCGAGCAAGGCGAGCGCCCATTCCTCGTCCGTGCGCCCCGAAGGGAGAAGGAGCACGGCACTCCACCCGCCGTCGGTCGGCAAGAGGGCCGTGTCGGGCAGCGCCTCGAGGGCGGCGATGAGCGCGCCGCGGTTGCGGGCCACCCGCGCCCTCACCGCGCCCTGGAAGCGCGCCCGCCCCGCGAGCAGCCCGGGCAGGGCGAGTTGGACCGGTTGCGCCACCGACAGGAACGTGTCCGCCAGCCAGGCCAGGCGCTCGAGTGCGGCGTCGCGCTCGAATGGTTCCCCATGAACGACGATCCAGCCGAGCTTCAGGTGCGGCAGTCCGCAGACCTTGGACAACCCCGAGAAGACGAGCTTGAGCGGCTGAGGGGAGCCGCCGGGGAGGCGCTCGCGCAGCATTGAGGTGGCGAGCTGCGACGGTGGACGCCCGCCGAACCATGGGAAGTCGGCGAAGACCTCGTCGACCACCAGCGCAGCGCCGCTCCGAATGCACGCGCGCAGCAGGACGGCGGCGTCGGCACGCGTGAGGAACGAACCGGTCGGATGGTTCGGGTTGACCGCGACGATCGCGCGCACGCCTTCGGGCACGGTCTCAAGCGGAGCGACCGTCCAGGCGTCGCCTTCGAGCTCCCAGGAGTAGGGCTCGAGGCGGCAGCCCTCGGCCTGGGCCAGCGCTTCGAACAGGGGGTAGCTCGGGCTCGGCACGAGGATGGCGTCCCCCGGATCGCACAGGAGGCGGAACGCATGGGCGTAGGCCTCACTCGTGCTCGCCGTCAGGACGACGTGCTCCGGGAGCACCTCGACTCCGCGATCGGAGTAATACGCGCACACGGCCTCGCGGGCGACGCGCAGTCCCGCCGGATCGGGGTCGTAGACGCCTGAAGCGTCCAGGGAAAGCGCTTCGAGGTAGTCCAGTTCGGCGGTGGTCGGGTTGTGGTCGGTGAGGTCGATCAGCGCGCGACCCTGGGCGCGCAGGCGGTCCAGCCGGCGCGCCCAGGGACCCGGTTCAAGCGCTCTGGGCACGCGTTGCGAGAACGGGCCTCGCGTCATGCGGAGCTAGGGGGTGGCGGCGAGCACGTGGACGAAGCCGGTGGCTTCGTCGATCTTGAGCGAGGCGCGCCCTTCGAGGAATGCGACCAGTTCGTCGCCCACGAGTTGGCGACGCCAGCCGGTCAGGAGCAGGGGCTCGGTCTCTTTCGCGCTTTTCCTCCGGCTGCCGCTGCCGACCGTCACCTCGATCAGTTGTGCGATGTCAGCGCGGGTGCCGAGGTAGGAGGGCGCAATCTCGTTCTCGAGCGCGCGCGCGCGCAGCACGACCTCGAGCAGGTCGACGCTGATCGAGAAGCGCTCGTCCTCGGGCTTGATGGGGTCGAGTCGCGGCCACGTGTCCTCGGGCGCCTTGAGGCCGGTGGCGACCGCGGCGACGAGAGCCGCGCCCGAGCGCGCCAACTCGCGCGGATGAAGCGTTCTGAGGGGCTTCATGTCCTCGGGCTTCCGGGGCGCGCGACGGGCGATCTCGACCAGCGTCTCGTCGGCGACAATGCGTCCGCGCGGCTCGTCGCGCCGCGCGGCCTCCTCCTCGCGCCAGATCGCCAGCTCTCGCAGGATCGAGAGCCCCTTGGGATCGAGCGAGCGCATGCGCGAGATGCGCGCCCACAGCGTTTGCGGATCCCGCTCGTAAGTACCGCGCACTTCGTAGTGCTCGACCTCCTCACGCAGCCAGGTCTCGCGGCCCATGCTCGAGAGTCTGGTCCAGAGCTTGTCGCGCAGCTCGTGCAGGTAGCGCACGTCGTCGAGCGCATATTCGACCTGCCCGGTGGAG
This sequence comes from Candidatus Eiseniibacteriota bacterium, assembly GCA_046595725.1. Lineage (GTDB taxonomy): Bacteria > Eisenbacteria > RBG-16-71-46 > RBG-16-71-46 > DASYSL01 > JANPEF01. The sequence goes on along the minus strand of JBKJOC010000017.1, from coordinate 8,489 downwards.
AGGGGCCGGATCGCCCAGTCGGTGACGGTCTCGCCCTTCTTGAGGCGGCGGTGGAGCATGCGCGAGATCAGGTTGGCGTAGCCGATCTGGTCGCCCAGGCCAAGCAACGCGGCCGCAATCTGGGTGTCGAAGACGTTGCGCGGAAGCTGTCCCGAGCGCGCCCACACGATCTCCATGTCCTGGGCTCCGGCATGGACGATCTTCTCGACCGAGGGATCGGCCACGACGTCCCAAAGGGAGTCGAGTTCATCGAACGCGAGCGGATCGATCAGCAGGGATTCATCGGGAGTGGAAACCTGAACCAGCTGGAGGCGGGGGCGGAATGTGCGCTCGCGCTGGAATTCCATGTCGAGACCGAACGAACCGTGGCTGCGCAGGCGCTCCACGATCCGTTCGAGCTCGGCCTTGTTGTCGACGAAGGACACCGGCGACTACTCGTCCTCTTTTTGGCGTTCGCGCGCACGGCGGAACGCATCGGCGAACACGCTGTCGGCGGGCGGCCCGTCACCGCGCTCCTCGCGTGTCGATTGCCAGCGCATCGGCTTGTCGTTGCCGCGGCTGCTGCGCATCGGGGTGTACTCGCCACCGCCGCCACCGCCGCCGCCGGCACCGCCACCACTGTCGCGACCGCCGCGTCCACCACCACCGCCGCCGCCGCCATCGCGACCCCGCCCGCCGCCGCCGCCACCGGCGCCGCCGCGGCCACCTGCACCGCCGCGCGCACCGCCACGGCCCGCGCCACCGCGCTCGCCACGCTCGCCGCGCTCGCCGCGTTCTCCACGATCGCCACCGCCGCCGCCCTCGAGTCCGCCTTCCATCATGTCGCTCATGTCACCCGCGGAGGGCGCCTCGAGCGCCGACATGCTGAGCGAGATGCGCTTGGCCGCGGGATCGATCTTGGTGACCTTGGCTTCGACTTCCTGCCCGACCGCGACGACGTCACGCGGGTGCGCGACGCGCCGGCGCGCCAGCTGCGAAACGTGGACCAGCCCGTCGATGCCCGGGAAGATCTCGATGAACGCGCCGAAGTCCATCACGCGCAGCACCGGTCCACGGACCACGTCGCCTTCCTTGAGCTTGCCCTCGAGCGTCGTCCAGGGGTCAGCCTCGGCGGCCTTGATCGAGAGCGAGATGCGCTCCTTCTTGCCCTCGCCCAGGTGCTCGAGCTTGAGCACCTTGACCATGACCTTCTGACTGACGGTCAGAGCCTCGGACGGATCACCGACGCGCTTGTGCGAAATCTCCGAGACGTGGACGAGGCCCTGCACTCCGCCGACGTCGACGAACGCGCCGAATGGCAAAAGGCGTGTGACCACGCCCTCGATCACCTGGCCGAGCTCGAGCTTGCCGCGGATGTTGTCCGCCTGGTGCGCGCGCTCGTTCTTGAGCAGCGCCTTGCGCGAGAGCACGACCCGGCGGCCCTTCTCCGAGACGTCGAGCACCTTGAAGTTGTGGACCTGCCCGATGAACTGCTGGCCGTCGCCGACCGGACCCAGGTCCATCTGCGAGAACGGACAGAAGCCGCGAATCCCGCCGAGGATGACTTCGAAGCCGCCGGAGTTGGTGCCCTTGATCTTGCCCTCGACCGGCGTGCCTTCGTCCTTGGCCTTGATCAGGACGGCGAGACCCGCGTCCTGGCGGCGCACGGCGAGCTGCAACAGGATCTGGCCCTCGAGCGACGCGATCGTGGCTTCGATCGGGTCCCCTTCCTTGGCCTTGAGGTTGCCCTCGGCATCCTTGAGCGAACCCAGGGGCAGTGCGCCCTCGGCGCGCCCGCCGAAATCGACGAACGCGGTGTCCTCGCTCAGCGAGACGATCTTGCCCTTCACTTTGTCGCCCACCTTCGCCTCGCGCGGTTCGCTCGCCGGGTTGGCCTTCAGGCTCGACTCGAGCATGGTGGCGAACTCGTCGCTCTGCGCGGCATCGACAGCTTCGTCCTCCGCGACAGGCGCGGGCTCCGGGGCCTCGACGGGCTCGGCAATGGTGAGAGGCGCGTCCGAGTGAACCTCGGACGAGGGCGTGGGATCGTTCGGCTTTTCTTCCATGGATTCTCCTGAGGGAACTGCGGTTCTCGCGGGGCCGAAAACGGCGGCTGACGGCCCAAGGCTAGCAGGAAAGGCCGAAGGGCGAAAGCCCCTCGAACGCGGTCTTGTGGCGGGGCCACCGGGGTTCTACGATCCGCCTTCGTCGCCGCGCCCCCGAAACCGCCTGATTTCGCGGGGCCGCCGCCCCCGGCCGCTCCACGCAACTCAACAGGATGGAGACTTCCATGTCGGTTTCGACCCGCACGATCCACACCGTCCACCCGGCAGTCCGGCAGGGCGGACGCCCGCTCACGGCAGAGGACCTGTGGCGGATTCCGCGGGTCGGAGCGCCCGCCCCCGCGCCCGACGGCACGTGGGCCGTGGTCCCGGTCACGACCTACGATCTCGACAAGAACGAGGGTAAAACACGGCTCTGGATGGTTTCCGCCACCGGCGCGTTCGAGCCGCGACCGCTGACCGCGGCCGACCTGACGAGCACGGCGCCCCGGGTTTCGCCCGACGGGACGCGCGTGGCGTTCGTGCGCAAGCAGGACAAGGCGGAGAAGGCCCAGCTGCACATCCTGCCCCTGGACGGCGGCGAGGCCGAGAAGGTCACCGACCTGCCCCTGGGCGTGATCGACCCGCGCTGGTTCCCCGACAGCCGGCGGGTGGCATTCCTGGCTCCCCTGGTCGCCGGCCACCTGACGATCGAGCGCACGAAGGCCAGGATCGAGGATCGCGACAAGGACCCGGTCAAGGCGCACGTCACCGAGAACCGCGTCTACCGCTTCTGGGACACCTGGCTCGACGGGGGCGAGGTGCCGCACCTGTTCGTGCTCGACCTCGAGACTCGCGAGCTTCGGGACCTGACCCCGGAATCGACGCGCTGGTTCGAGCTCATGGATCCCGAGGGGCAGTACGACATCAGCCCCGACGGGAAGGAAATCGCATTCTCGGCGAACGCGAGCGAGCCGCCGCACCAGAGGGTCCGCTGGGCGCTCTTCACGGTGCCGACCGCCGGCGGGGAGGCGACCTGCCTCACGCCCGACCGGGCGTGGGAGGACTCGCGGCCGCGTTACAGCCCCGACGGCGCGGCGATCGTGTACGGCACGCAGAAGGACCCGGACTTCTATGCCGACCGCGTCCGGCTCGTGCGCTATGACCGCAAGACCGGCGCGCACGCCATCCTCACCGAAGACTGGGACCGCTCGGCCTCGGCGTGGGAGTTCGACGGCGCCGGCCGGCTGGTCCTTTTGGCGGAGGACCGGGGACGGGTCTCGATCTTCGCGCTGCCCCTGACGGGCGAAACGCCGGTGCTCGTGCGCGAGGGCGGGGTCCACGCCTGCCTCGCGGTCGCGGCGGGACGGCTCTTCCACACGCGCCAGACGATGACCGAGCCGGCGGAACTCTGGAGCGCCTCCGCGGACGGCACCACGGCGTCTGTGCTCACGCGCTTCACCGACCCGGTGATGAAGGAAATCGCGCTGGGCGAGGTCCGGGAGATGGAATTCGAGGGCGCGCGCGGGGAGACCGTGCAGGCGTACGTGGTGCTTCCGTCGGGGTTCGACCCCGCGAAGCAGCATCCGCTGGTCCACGTCATCCACGGCGGCCCGCACGGGATCTCGGGCGACCAGTTCCACCCGCGCTGGAACGGACATCTCTTTGCCGCGCCGGGCTACGTGGTCGCAATGGTCAACTTCCACGGCTCGACTTCGTGGGGGCAGGAGTTCGCGGAGTGCATCCAGGCCCTGTGGGGTGAGTACCCGATGGCCGACATCGAGGCCGCGACCGACGCCCTGGTCGCCACCGGGTTCGTGGACGAGAAGGCGATGGCGATCACGGGCGGCAGCTACGGCGGCTACCTGGTGTCGTGGATCGGCTCCCACACCGACCGCTACGCCTGCATCGTGAACCACGCCGGCGTCTACAACACGCAGGCGCAATACGCCAGCGACGTGACGCAGGGGCGCCACCGCTCCTTCGGCGGCGAGCCGTGGGCCGGGCTCGAGGCGATCGACCGCTGGAACCCGGCGCGCTTCGCCTCGGGCATCAACACGCCCACCCTCGTGATCCACGGCGAGAACGACTACCGGGTCCCGGTCGACCAGGGGCTCGAGTGCTACAACGTGCTCCAGGGGAAGGGCGTGCCGTCGCGCCTGGTGTACTTTCCCGACGAGAACCACTGGGTGCTCAAGCCGAGAAACTCCGTGTTCTGGTATCGCGAAGTCCAGGGCTGGCTCGCGCGCTGGCTCAAGCGCGACTGACAGGGGGTCAAGAGGTGATCGAGAAGGATCGTGAGGCGCCCGCCCTGGGCCGGCGCCGTTTCGTCGCATGGACCATCGGCGCAGGGCTGGCCTCGCTGTCGGGCGGGTGGGCCGCGCTGCTCGCGCGCGGAGCGGAGGCGAAGGCCGCGCCGAAGTCCACCCCTGCGCCGGTTCCGCTCGCGCCGCCGCTTGAGATCGGCGATGAGGCGCGCGCGCTTCACGGCGTGCTGATCGCGCGCTACGGTACGAAGCTCGATGCCGCGCAGTCGAAGGGATTGCTCGAGTCGGTCGAGAACGCCGTGCAGTCGGGCAAGGCGCTTCGCGCAAGGAAGCTCCTCAACGCGCAGGAGCCGGCGATGGTCTTCCTCGCCCGCACGCCCCTGCCCCCCGCGCCCCCCGCGGAAAGCGGCAGCCGATGATCCCGAAGCGGTTCTTCGGCCGGTCGGTGCGCGAGCTCGGCGCGCTGCTGCGCGCGGGCGAGGTCAGTTCGATCGAGCTGACGATGGCGTACCTGGCGCGCCTCGAGACGTTGGGCCCGGATTACAACGCGTTGGTCACGCTGACCCGCGACCGCGCGGTCGACGAGGCCTCGAACGCGGACACCGAGATCGGGCAGAAGAAGTTCCGCGGCCCGCTCCACGGCATCCCGTACGGCGTCAAGGACCTGCTCGCCGCGCGCGGCTACCCGACGACGTGGGGCGCCGAGCCCTACAAAAAACAGCAGTTCCGGGACGACTCCGAGGTCGTGCGTCGGCTCAAGGAAGCGGGCGCGGTGCTGGTCGCCAAGCTCTCGATGGTCGAACTCGCCGGCGGCATGGGCTACGACCGCGCGGACGCGGCGTTCAATGGGCCGGGCCTCAATCCGTGGAACAAGCAGTACTGGAGCGGAGGCAGCTCGAGCGGGCCCGGCGCGGCCGTGGCGGCCGGGCTCGTGCCGTTCGCGATCGGCTCGGAGACCTCGGGCTCGATCCTGACGCCGGCGTCGTTCTGCGGCGTGACCGGCCTGCGCCCGACCTACGGCCTGGTGTCGCGGCGCGGAGCGATGGCACTGGCATGGACACTGGACAAGCTCGGCCCGATGGCCCGCACCGCGGACGACTGCGGGCTCGTGCTGTCGGCGATCGCGGGCAAGGACCTGGCTGATCCGACGTCGCTCGACGCCGGTTTCGAATGGACCGGACCTCCCGATCCGCGGCTGATCCGCCGGCGCCCCTGGCGGCTCGCGGTGCCAAGGGGCGCGGTCGAGAAGGTGCAGCCGGCCGTGCGCGCGAACTTCGAGAAGGCGCTCGCGGCGTTCGGTGGCATGGCGGTCGTGACGCGCGACGTCGAGTGGCCGGACTTCCCGTGGGGGCCCGCGGTCGGCACGATCGTCGGCGCCGAGGGCGCATCCGCGTTCCTCGACCTGATTGAATCAGGCGGGCTGGCGCAGCTCAAGTGCCCGCGTGATCGCTACGCCGGCTACACCGGTGCGGCGGTGACGGCGGTCGACTACCTGCAGGCGATGCGGCTGCGCACGCCGATGCAGGATGCGCTGAACGGCTTGTTCGAGCAGTACGACGCCATCGCGACGCCGGGCCGCGCGAGCGTCGCCTACAAGGCGGACGTCGAGTTCGCGAAGGCGTGGCCCGGTGTCTCGGGCGGTCCGGCAGTGATTCCCGCCGGCAACCTGTGCGGGCTGCCCGCGATCTGCGTGCCGAGCGGCTTCGGCGAGCAGGGGCTGCCGACCAGCATCGCGTTCATGGGCCCCGCACTCTCCGAGGCCTCGCTCGTGATGATGGGACACGAGGTGCAGTCGAAGCTCAAGCTCCACGAGCGGCTGCCCGCCGGAGTCCTGTCGTGAGCCACGCGGTGTCCGAGTCGCTCGCCACGCTGGCGGCCGAGTACTGGGAACACGCTCTCGAGTGGAATCCGCTCAACGCGACCATGGTGGGAGACCGCCGCTTCGACGACCGGATGCCCGACATCTCCCCCGAGGCGCTCTCTGGCCAGGTGGCGGTCCTGGGCGACTTGAACGAGCGCGCCCGCGCCGTCGAGCCGGAGGGCCTGGCCGCGGACGAACGGGTCACGCGTCTTCAACTGCTCGCGGTCACGCGCGACGGGATGGACGAGCGGACGACCGGCTTCGAGACCTGGGTGCTGGACCCGCTCGACGGACCGCAGGTCGCGCTCCTCTCCCTGCCCGCGTGGCACACCGTGCACACGCGGGAGCAGGCCGACGCTTTCGTCGCGCGCGTCCGCGCGATGGGACCGTACCTGGCGCAGCATGTCGCGAACCTCGAGCGCGGGCACCGCGCGGGGATGTCCTCGCCGGTCGACAACGTGCGCAAGGTTCACCTGCAACTCCAGGAACTGCTCGCCCGACCGCTCGAGGAATGGTCGCTCCTCGCCGAGCCGGTGCGAGGCTTCCCCGAGGCGCTGGGCGCGGACGCGCGACGCGCGTTCCACGATCGGCTGTGCGACGCGCTCGAGACGCGCGTGCGCCCGGGCTTCGCGCAGCTTCTGGAATTCGTGCGCGAGGCGGCCCGCCCCGCGGCGCGACCCGCGGACCGCCCCGGCCTTTGCGGCATGCCGGCAATGCGGGAGCTCTACGACAAGACGCTGCGCATCCACACCTCCCTGCCGCTGACCGCCCAGGCGATCCACGACGCCGGCCTGGCGGAAGTCCTGCGCATCAACGAGGAGATGCGCGCGCTCGGTGCCAGGGCTCTTGGCACGGGGGACCTGGCCGCGCTTCAGGCGCGCCTGCGCGCCGACCCCGCGCTTCACTTCACGACGCGCGACGAGGTCGAGGCCAAGGCGACTGAGGCGCTGCGCCGGGCGGAGGCGATGGTCCCACGCTGGTTCGGTCGGCTGCCGCAGACGCCGTGCGTCGTGCGCCGGATCGAGGAGCACGAGGAGAAGTTCACGACCATCGCCTACTACCGCACGCCCGCGGCCGACGGCTCGCGGCCGGGCACGTACTTCATCAACACCTACGCGCCCGAGACGCGTCCGCGCTACGAGGCCGAGGCGCTCGCGTTCCACGAGGCGGTGCCGGGCCACCACACGCAGCTCGCGATCGCGCAGGAGCTGACGGGGATCCCCGAGTTCCGGAAGCACACCGGGCCGACCGCGTACGTCGAGGGCTGGGCGCTCTACACCGAGCGGCTCTGCGACGAGATGGGCCTCTACACGGCGGACCTCGACCGGATCGGCATGCTCTCGTTCGACGCCTGGCGGGCATGCCGGCTGGTGGTCGACACGGGGCTCCACTCGTTCTCGTGGTCGCGCCATCGCGCGATCGAGTACATGCTGAAGAACACCGCGCTGGCGGCCAACAACATCGAGAACGAGGTCGATCGCTACATTGCCTGGCCCGGCCAGGCGACGGCCTACAAGACGGGGCAGCTCGAGATCCAGCGCCTGCGCGCGCAGGCTGAGAAGCGCCTCGGCGCCGCGTTCGACATCAAGGCGTTCCACGACGCCGTGCTGGGCTCGGGCGCCGTCGGGCTCGAGACCCTGGCGGAGATCGTCGCCGCGCTCTGAGCGTTCCACATGGTCATCCGTCCCAGGAATTTGTTCACGCCGACACTTCATGCATCGCATCGCCGGACGCGCGCCAGGCTCCTAGACGTGATTCCGCAACATGAGTTCCTTCGGGTGCGGGGTGAGGTAGGTCTGAGCCAGCACGTACGCCGCGCCGTGCCTGCGCGCATGATGCCGCACCAGCGTGATCGGCACCACCAGCGGCGTGAGTCCGGCCCGGTAATCGGCGAAGACACCCTCGAGCTCCTGTTTGTCATCGCGCGAGAGCGCCTGCTTGAAGAAACCCGCGATATGCTGGAGTACATTGACATGCCGCGCCGGCGTCGCGCGCGCGCGCAACGCCCGCATGAATGACTCGCCGTAGGCCGCCAGGAACTCCGCGGGTGAAGAGTCCGCGATGCGCGCCACCATTCGACCCAGCTCCTGGTAAGGCGCGGTGCCGTGAGAGAGCAGTTGGAACTTGTGCGCCGTGTGGAAAGCCACCACGCCGGCGCGCGAGAACCGCCGCGCGGCCAGGTCCTTGAAACGGCGATGGGCGAACACCCGCTCGACCCAGTTGTCGCGCAGCTTCGCGTCGTGGAGGCGGCCCTCCTCCTCCACCGGCAGGAGCGGCGCGTGCTCGATCAACGCGCGCGCGAACAGGCCCACGCCATCGCGGCTCGCCGGTGCGCCGTCC
>JBKJOC010000357.1:0-8629 GCA_046595725.1 Candidatus Eiseniibacteriota bacterium | reverse complement strand
CTACGCTGTGGGCGGCGACACTGGCGATCGGCCTGGTGACGTTGGTGCGCGGGTACCTGCCGCCCTCGTTCAACGGCTGGATGATGGCGGCCGCGCAATCGTTCCTCTTCGTGCTGCTCTACCTCGCCGCGGCGCGGCGCTTCCGGCCGCGCACGGGAATCGTGGCGCTCCTGAGCGAGTCGAACTGGCCGTTCGCGCGCATGGTGGCGGGAGCCTGGGCCCGTGACTGAGCGCGGGGGCGTGATCGCGCGCGGCCTGCCGGGCGGCGCGCTGGCGTTCGGTGCGGGAGTGACCGCGCTGCTCGCGGCCTCCGCGGCGGGGGCGCCGCTGCCTCAGGCAGTGCGCATGACCGCCGCCGTGCTCGCGCTCGTGCTCTGGCCGGGGGGCATGATCCTGCGCCACTTCCGCGCCGACCGCGAGATCGAGTGGCCGGGCAGGATCGCCTACGCGTTCGTGCTCGGGCTCCTGCCCGGCGGGGTGCTCGCTCTGGCGTCTCACTTCGGCCGCTTCGACGCCGGGCTCGCGCTCTGGCTCCTGCCGTTGCTCGGCTTTGTGCTCGCGCTGCTGGCGGTGCGGCGCGAGGCGGCCCAGCCGCACCCGCGCGGCTTGCTGCCCTGGCTCCTGGTTGGGGTGTGGGCACTCGCGGTGACCGGGGTGCTGGGGACGCTCGGCGCCCCGCTGCTCAATGACGCCGATTCGCTCGACCACATCGCGACCGTGCGCCGCATCGTCGACACGCGCGTCGCGTTCCCGACCGATGCCTTCTTCCACGACGCCGGGGCGCACGGGGCGGATCCCCGCAAGGGGACCTACCACGTCGTGCTGGCGTTGCTGTCGCGGGCGGCCCGGGTCGACCCGGTCACGCTCTGGCGCTTCCTGCCGCTCCTGTTCGTCCCCATGTTCCTGCTCTCGGCCTACGTGCTGACCTACACGCTGACGAAGTCGCGCATGGCGGGCGTGGTGGCGGCGGGACTCTTCCCGTTCCTCTATGGCGGCGGCCCGGGCGGGACCGAGCTGCGCGAGGCCGTCTACTCGACTCGCGTGGGCGAGATCGCAGCGCTGCTCTCGGCCGCCGCGCTCGTGCGCTTCATCGAGGGGGGCGGCAGGCGGCGTCTGGCCCTGTTCTGGGTTGTGGCATGCAGCGCGCTGCTCATCCATGTGTGGTACGCGCTCTACTTCGCACTCGCGCTCGGCGCCTATGCGCTGGGCGTGCTCGTGGGCGCGCGCACGCGCGAGCGCGTGGCGCGCCTCGCGTGGGCGTTCGGTGGGCTGCTGCTACTGGCGGGACCCTACCTCGCATTGCGCGCGCAGCAGGCGTACGGGCCGCAGAACGTGATCCACACCGAGCCCCAGGGCCTGCTCTACCTGAGCGAAAAGTTCTTCACGGTGGATCCCCAGGCGATGGGTGTGTGGCACGGCCCCTGGCTCGTGGTCGCGCTCCTGGCCGTGCCGTGGTTCTGGTCGCGCCGCCGCGAATCGACCGGCTGGATCTACCTCGCAGTGGTCACTCCGGCGGTGCTCCTGATCGTGCTCAACCCGCTGCTCCTGCCGCTCGCCCAGGCGAAGCTCGGCTACCTGACAATGCGCCTGATCTGGATCGCGCCCGTGATCCCGGCGGTCGCGATGGTGGTCACCGCGCTCGGCAAGGTGGTGGTGCGCGGACGCGGCCGGGCGCGCGCCTTTGCATCGGCCGGACTCGCCTGCGTGGCCCTGCTGCTGCTGCATCCCGCAGGGCAGGCCCTCACCCTGATCACCGAGCGCCGCGCCCTGCGCGCGAGCGAGACCTCGCGGAGCCCCGCGCCCTGGCGCGACCTGCTGGTCTCCCTCGGCCCCAACGCGCCCGAGCCGCGGGTGTTCGCCTCGGACCCGGTGACCAGCTACTCGATCCCCGCCTACACCGGTCACCAGGTGATGGCGTATTACGACCAGCACTCCTCGCCCAACGACCCGCATGGGCTCGAGCGGATCCTCGATGCGCGGGCGGTGTTCTCGCCCTTCGTCGACCTGAGGCAGACGCTCGTCCTCCTGCGCCGCTACGGCGTCGACGCGATCGTGCTCAATGAGCGCTTCGAGCGCCCGCCCCCGGCCGACTACTGGGGCATGACGCCCGCGCTCGAGGCGCCGACGCGGGCGAAGTTCACGGCCCGTCCCGACCTCTTCCGCCCGGCGTTTGCCGCGCCCCGCGCATGGGTGTTCGAGCTGACGGACGAAGCGCGGGGAGGGCCGTTGCCCGACTCGACCACCCCCCCCCGGCCGTTCGTGATCGACCGCACCGCCGCGGGCACGCTCGCCGGCGCGGCGCAGAACGGCGCGTTCGTCCAGCTCGGCACCCGCATCTCGCATACCCGCGCCGCGCCGCTCGACACGCTCGAGCTGACGACCTACTGGAGCCTCGCCGGAAACGAGCCGCCGCCCGCCGGCAACTACACCGTGTTCGCTCGCCTCGACGCGCGCGCCCTGCCACGGGGACCGCTCTACTCGCGGCACTGGGACAAGCTCTACAGGAAAGGTCTCGAGGCGACGACCGGCAGGCGCTGGCGGTATCGCACGTCGCACCATCCGCTGGAAGGGATGTATGGGCCGGACCAGTGGCGGCCGGGCGAGGTGATCGAGGATCGCTACCAGATGGTGATCCCCGCGAACCTGGCGCCCGGGACCTACGACCTCGGGGTCTCGCTCGTGCGCACGCCGCATTACCCGAACACGCGCCTGGCGGATTACCTGCACGACGCCGACACGTTCAGCGGCCCGGTCGTGGGGCAGGTCACAATCGCGCCCCCGGCGCAGGCCACGCGATGAGGCTCGCGTTCGTCGTGCCCTACGGCTACCCGGCGCTCGCGGGCACGAGCCCGGGATTCGATTATGTCGGCGGCGCCGAGATGCAGCAGGCGCGGCTGGCGCGCGTTCTGGCCGCCCGCGGTCACGATGTCTGGATGGTGAGCGCGGACTTCGGGCAACCGCCGCGCGTCCTGATCGACGGCGTCACGGTCGAGCGGGCCTATCGTCCGTTCGCGGGCGTCCCGGGGCTGCGCTTCTTCCACCCGCGCTGGTCGGGGATCGCGAGTGCGCTCGGGCGGACAAAGCCCGACATCGTTTATCAGCGGACCGCCGGGGCCTTGACGGGGCAGTGCGCAATGTGGGCAAAGGGCCACGGAAGTCGCTTCGTGTTCGCGTGTGCGCATGATTTCGATACACTTGTCGCAAGTCCGCTCCTGACGAACGCCCGGGACCGATGGCTCTATCGATGGGGGCTTCATCACGCGGATCGTGTGCTTGCTCAGAGCGGGACCCAGGGCACGGCACTGCGAGCGAATCACGGGATCGAAGCGGTCCTCGTGCGCAATGTCATCGCGCTGCCGGCGTCTCCACGAGACGAGGTTTCCGCGGATCGCGTGGTCTGGCTGGGCACCGTGAAGGCCGACAAACGCCCGGCATGGGTGTTGGATGCGGCGCGCGCCCTCCCCGGGATCCAATTCGTGATCGCGGGCGGGCCACCCCCGCCTCCAATGCCCGACGTAGAATTTCGGGCCCTGCGGGAGGAGGCTGGGCGCCTTCCGAACGTCGAGCTGACCGGCTTCGTGAAGCCAGAGGATGTGCCGCGCATGCTTGGCCGTGCTGCCCTGTTCGTCCACTCCTCGCCGGCCGAAGGATTCCCCAATACGCTCCTCGAGGCGTGGGCTCTTGGAGTTCCGACGGTCAGCCTGGTCGATCCCGATGGCGCGGTCAGTCTCGGAGGCGCCGGACTGGTCGTGGACAATCGAGACGAATTCATCGAGGCCATCGGGGGACTCATGTACGATCAATCGCGCCGTCGCGCCCTCGGCCTGGCAGCCCGCGCCTACGTCCTGAGAAATCACTCTCCCGAAGCGGTGGCTCCGATCATCGAGGATTGCCTCGGCCTGGCGGCCCCGGGGATTGCGTCCAGTCGTTCGTCCGGTACTGCCTGAGAGCGGGGAGCGACCCATGTGCGGCATTGCGGGCATCTACCACTACAAGCGCGACCGGGCAGTCGACCCGGAGCTCCTCGTCCGCATGACGGATCTTCTGACCCATCGCGGACCGGATGACTCGGGCGTCTATGTGGCCGGGCCGATCGGCCTCGGGCACCGGCGGCTCGCCATTGTCGACCTCTCTGCTGCCGGCCGGAATCCGATGCCGAACGAAGACGACTCGCTCTGGGTCATCCTCAATGGCGAGATCTACAATGTTCGGGAGCGCAGGAGCGAATTCGAAGCGCGGGGACATCGATTCCGCAGTCACACCGACACCGAAATGCTCCTTCACCTGTATGAAGAACAGGGAGCAGAGCTTGTCCACGAATTGCGGGGCATGTTCGCCTTCGCGCTCTGGGACGCGCCTCGCCGCAGGCTCATCGTCGCGCGCGATCGACTGGGGATCAAGCCGCTGTACTGGCGCAATGAGAACGGAACGTTCGCCTTTGCGTCGGAAATGAAGTCCCTTCTGGCGGATCCGGAGTGTGCACGCCGGGTCGACCCCGCTGCGCTCGAGGACTATCTCGCCCTGCAATATGTTCCCTCCCCGATCTCCATGATCGACGGGATTCACAAGCTTGCGCCAGGTCACCTGCTCATCATCACCCCCGATGGCGTCAAGGACCAGACCTACTGGACCCCGCCGGTGGGGCAGACGACGAGTCTCTCCTTCGACGATGCGTCCGTGGAGTTGCGGCGCCTGCTCGAAGAGTCGGTGCGGATGCGCTTCATGAGCGATGTTCCATTCGGCGCATTTCTCTCCGGCGGGATCGATTCAAGCATCGTGAGCGCGCTCATGGCCAAGTTGATGAGCCAACCCGTCAAGACATTCACCATCGGATTCGAGGGAGCGCCACAGGACGAAACGGTCTATGCGCGCCAGGTCGCCCAGCACATTGGCTCAGAACATCATGAGTTCGTCGTCAAGCCGGATGCGCTCTCGATCCTGCCATCATTGATCTGGCATCTCGACGAGCCGCTCGCCGACACGTCGGTGTTACCCACGTGGGCGGTCAGCGAGATGGCGCGCCAGCACGTCACCATTGCCTTCTCGGGCGATGGAGGGGATGAGACATTCGCCGGCTATGAAACCTACCGACTGGCGCAGGCCTACGCACGCGTGGATCAGATCCCTGCCGCCCTGCGGCACTTTGCCGCCCTGGTCGGTCGCCGGGCTCCCGGGCGCTGGGGTTCCCGCTTCGAACGCCTGTCACTGACCGCGATCGAGCGTCACATCCGCGTGATGGCGATCGCGGATGAGGCCACGTATCGTCCCCTGCTCTCATCGGACATCCGGTCGCGCCTCAACGGGCACGACCCCCTATCCGGGTTGCGCGACCACGGAGCCGGGTTCGACGTGCGTGATCTGCGCGCGCTTCTGCATCTCGATCTCACCACCTACATGACCGACGATGTGCTGGCAAAAGTCGATCGCATGAGCATGGCGCATGCACTGGAAGTCCGGGTCCCACTGCTTGATCATCGCCTCGTGGAATTTGCCGCGGGCCTGCCGTTCGAGTACAAGCTCAGAGGCGGCGTCTCGAAAGCCCTTCTGAAGCACTCGATGCGCGACCTCCTGCCGGCTTCGATCTTCGCGCGCGGCAAGCAGGGCTTCGCCGTTCCACTCAAGCACTGGTTCGGCAATCAGTTCAAGGACCTGCTGGGGGATGTGCTGTCTCCCGAGGCCATTCGCCGGCGTGGCATGTTCGATCCCGAAGCCGTCGCGAGACTGGTCCAGCGCGCGACGGACGACCCGTCCGAGGTTCGCGCCGGCCGTTTGATGTGGGCACTTCTCGTGTTCGAGTTGTGGTCCCGCGCGTTCCTCGACCAGGCTCCGGAAAAGCCATCGAGCGCAACCCCGCTCACGGCCCGAGGCGTTTCGCTTTCAGGCCGAACGAAATGAACATCGCCATCCTGATCGGACGCTTCCCGCCGCACGATGTCGGCGGGGCCGAGCGCCAGGCGGATCGCCTGGCGGCCGCGCTCGCCGCGCGCGGGCACGAGGTCACCGTCCTGACGCGCCGCTGGCCCGGTCGCCCCGCGCGCGAGACCCGCGACGGCTTCACCATCGTGCGCACGCCGATCGCGTTCAACGGCGCGCCGCGCACGCTGTTCGACCTGGTCTCGACGCTCGCCGCGTTGCGCCAGGTCACGCCCAGGCCCCAGGTCGTGCTCGCGTTCCAGACCTTCGCCAGCGGTTGGATCGCGGGCTTCGCGGACGTGCTGCTCGGAATCCCGTCCGTGGTCTGGATCCGGGGCGAGAACGAGTATCGCTTCGATCGCCACCCGCGCCTCTACCGGGCCTCGATTTTCGCCTGGCGGCAGGCGCGGCGAAACCTGGTGCAGAACGAGGGCCACCGGGTGCGCATGCTCGAGCAGATCGCTCTCAAAGACCCGCTGCGCTCCGAGCGGATCGCCCAGCGCGTCGACGTCCTGGGCAACGGGGTCGACCTTCCCGGTAGCGTCGTCCCCCCGGGCGGCGACGACTTCCTCTACGTGGGGCGGCTGATCGCGCACAAGGGAGTCGAGCACCTGCTCGATGCCGTTGCCCTGCTGCCCGAGGGCGCGCGCCGCACACTCTGGATCGCGGGCGACGGGCCCGCGCGCCTGGCGCTCGAGGCGCGCGCGCGCGCGCGCGGCGTCGATGCGCGCTTTCTGGGTTTCGTCGAGCGCGCCGAACTGGTGCCTCTCTACGGGCGCGCCCGGGCGATCGTCCTGCCCTCGACCGAGGGCGAGGGCCTGCCGAATGCGCTGCTCGAGGCGATGGCGCACGGTGTGCCCGCGATCGCGACCGCGCTCCCCGGTGTCGCCGAGTTGGTGGGCGAGGGCGGCCGCGTCGTCGCGCCCGGCAACTCCGCCGCGCTGGCGGCCTCCCTCATCGAGCTGGCGGTCCCGGCGACGCGTGCGCGGGCCGCGCAGGCGGCGCGGGCGCGGGCCGCAGAGTGCTCCTGGGATGCGATCACCGACCGACTCGAGACCGTGCTGGCGGAGGTCTCCGTGCCCGCGCCGCGGGTGTGGCTGGTCTCGCCCAACCCGACCTCACGCGGCGGGGTGGCCGCAGTGGCGCGGCAGATCGCGGTCTCGACCCTGGTGCGGAAATATCGCATCTCGATGCTGCCGACGTACGCGCCGGGCACGATGCTCGAGCGGCTCTACCGCGGTGCCGCCGGGATCCTGCAGATCGCAGGAGTGATGCTGTTCAAGAAGCCTGACCTTGTGCACGTCAAGGTCGCCTCCGGCGGCTCGTTCGCGCGCAAGGTGGTGGTCGGCGCGATCTGCCGCGCACGGGGCGTGCCCGTTCTGGTCCACGTGCACGGTGGCGGCTTCGACCAGTTCATCCTGAACTCCCCCCGATTCGTGCGCGCGGCGGCAAGCTGGCTGCTCGAGGCCACGCCGCAGGTGCTCACGCTGTCGGATCGCTGGGCGGCGCGGCTCCAGCCGATGTTTCCGCGCGCCCACATCGACGTGCTGCCGAACCCCGTCGAAGTCCACCGCTACGAGGACCTGGCGCAGGCGCGATTCGCGCGACTCGTGCAGGATCCACGCGTGCCGATGGCGCTTTTCCTGGGAGACCTGCTCGAGAGGAAGGGCGCGTTCGAGCTGATCGAAGCCTGGCCCGAAGTGGCGCGGCGCTTCCCCAATGCGCGGCTCGTCCTCTGCGGCACGGGCGACGCCGACGGCCTCAGGGCGTCCGCCCGCGCGCTCGGCGTCGAGGCGCTGGTCGAGCTGCCGGGCTGGGTCGACGGCGAAACCAAGCGCCGGCTCCTCGCCGAGGCGACCGTGTTCACGCTGCCATCGCACATCGAGGGCATGCCGATCAGCCTGCTCGAGGCGATGGCGAGCGGGCTGCCGAGCATCGTCACGCCGGTCGGCGGGATCCTCGACGCGGTGAGCGACGAGGCGGAGGCCCTGATCGTCGCGGTCTCGGATCCCGCCGCCATCGCCCGCGCGGTGATCCGCCTGTTCGAGTCCCCGGCGCTGGCGCGGCGGCTCGGGGAGGCGGCGCGCTCGCGTGTGGAGGAGTTCGACGTCAACACCTTCGCCGCGCATCTCGACCGCATCTACCAGCGGATCCTCGGGCACCCTGTCCCGCCCGCGCGCGCGCTCGACCTGCCCAGCCGCGAGGTCGCCTGATGGGCGTGGCCACCGAGGCCCGGCGCATGCTCGAATCGCTGCCTGCTCCCGCCCGCGAGGCGATCGAGTCCAGCGTCTCCTTCGTGCCGCGCCCGTGGCTCTACGGCAATACGTTCCGCGCGACGCGGGCGCTCCTGGCTCGCACCGAACGCATGCCGGTCGACGAGCTTTCCGCCTGGCAGGACGCCCGCCTGCGCGAGCTGGTGGAATACGCTTACGCGCGCGTGCCGTACTACCGGAGAGTGTTCGACGAGCGCGGGATCAAGCCCTCGCAGATCCGGTGCGCCCAAGACCTGCGCCACCTGCCGTTGCTCACGAAGCAGATCTTGAAGGACCACGCGACCGAGCTGCTCGCCGAGGGCGTTCCGGCCTCGGCGCGCGAGCAGGTCTCGACCGGCGGCACCTCGGGCGAGCCGTTGCGCTTCATGATCGACCGCGGCCGATCGGCGAAGGAGTGGGCGTTCATGACCTGGCAGTGGGGGCGGGTCGGCTATCGTCCGGGG